>NZ_JAVAXX010000044.1:0-33133 GCF_042709275.1 Bacillus sp. LR_5
AAAAGTCATCGCCATACTTGGGCCTTCAGGTTCAGGGAAAACGACGCTGCTCCGCTGCCTGAACGCTCTGGAGATCCCGAATCGCGGAGAGCTTGCATTTGATGATTTCTCCATCGATTTCTCCAAAAAGGTGAAACAGGCGGATATCCTAAAGCTTCGCCGAAAATCCGGAATGGTGTTTCAGGCGTATCACCTGTTCCCGCACCGCACAGCCCTCGAAAACGTGATGGAGGGCCCTGTTCAGGTGCAAAAACGGAACAAAGAGGAAGTCAGAAAAGAAGCGATTCAGCTTCTTGATAAAGTCGGATTGAAGGACAAAATGGATTTATATCCATTCCAGCTTTCCGGCGGACAGCAACAGCGCGTCGGCATCGCCCGCGCACTGGCGATTCAGCCTGAGCTCATGCTGTTTGACGAACCGACCTCAGCGCTTGATCCCGAGCTTGTCGGAGAGGTGCTGAAGGTTATCAAGGACTTGGCCAATGAAGGCTGGACCATGGTCGTCGTGACCCACGAAATCAAGTTCGCGCAGGAGGTTGCGGATGAAGTCATCTTCATCGACGGCGGCGTTATCGTGGAGCAAGGACCGCCGGAGCAAATTTTCTCCGCACCAAAAGAAGAACGGACACAGCGGTTCTTGAACCGGATTTTGAACCCGCTGTAATAAGAAAAACAGGGCGCCCGCGCCCTGTTTCAGATTATTGACAAAATCCTAAAACGATTTTCGTTTTAGGATTTTGTGATTTTCAGCGTGATTGAAAACCTTTGAAGTCTAGGAAGGGCGAGCATTGGAGCACAGCGAATATTAAATTCGTGAGCACCGAAGCACAGGCCTGACAACGAATGCAAGGGTTTGCCAACACGCTGAAACAGGGCGCCTGCGGCGGCCCTGTTTTTTTGTTGAGCCCCTTTCGCCTATTCCGCCCTTCTGTCAGATGTGCTACAATGACAATCGACTGATTTTTACGAAAGAAGGGACCTCACGTGAAGCAAGAACTTGTTCTGCGCTGGACATTTTATTTTGCCGGTTTGATCATTTTGGCTTTTGGTGTATCCCTGACGATAGAAGGAAAAGCACTCGGCATTAGTCCGTGGGATGCATTTCATTACAGCCTGTTTCAGCACTTCGGGCTTACCGTCGGCCAGTGGTCCATCATTATTGGAGCGCTCATCGTCGGATTCACGTCATTGTTTACGAGAGCTTGGCCGAAAATTGGGGCCCTCCTGAATATGGTGCTCATTGGTGTATTTATAGATTTTTTCAATTTCATTCTGCCTGCCCCCTCGACCTACACAGGCTCGATCATCGTCTTCTCTCTAGGCGTGGTGCTGATCGGTTACGGCGTCGGTGTTTATGTATCAGCAGGCCTTGGCGCGGGGCCGCGTGATTCACTGATGATGCTGATTACCGAAAAAACCGGCTGGAATGTGCAATGGGTGCGGAACGGCATGGAAATAACCATTTTGTTTGCGGCATGGGGCATGGGGGGGCCGATCGGTTTTGGCACCATTTTGACCGCCATCCTCACCGGACTTATTTTGCGCTTTTCATTGCCCCAGTCAATCCAGCTGCTGAATTATGCTGTGGCAAGGCGGACAGCCGCTGTGAAAGCATCTCCGCCTGTACACTAAAACAAAGCCGCCTTGGCTTTGTTTTTTTATTTTCTCCTCTATATGAGTCTTGTGGAAGTATGATAGGATGGTTTTGACAATCTTTTGCAGACGGAGGATCTAGAATGAAGATTTACGGAATTTATATGGACCGCCCGCTTTCACAGGAAGAAAATGAACGGTTCATGTCTTTCATATCACCTGAAAAACGGGAGAAATGCCGGAGATTTTATCATAAAGAAGATGCTCACCGCACCCTGCTGGGAGATGTGCTCGTTCGCTCAGTCATAAGCAGGCAGTATCAGTTGGACAAATCCGATATCCGCTTTAGCACGCAGGAATACGGGAAGCCGTGCATTCCTGATCTTCCCGACGCTCATTTCAATATTTCTCACTCCGGCCGCTGGGTCATTTGCGCGTTTGATTCACAGCCGATCGGCATAGATATCGAAAAAACGAAACCGATCAGCCTTGAGATCGCCAAGCGCTTCTTTTCAAAAACAGAGTACAGCGACCTTTTAGCAAAAGACAAGGACGAGCAGACAGACTATTTTTATCATCTATGGTCAATGAAAGAAAGCTTTATCAAACAGGAAGGCAAAGGCTTATCGCTTCCGCTTGATTCCTTTTCAGTGCGCCTGCATCAGGACGGACAAGTATCCATTGAGCTTCCGGACAGCCATTCCCCATGCTATATCAAAACGTATGAGGTCGATCCCGGCTACAAAATGGCTGTATGCGCCGCACACCCTGATTTCCCCGAGGATATCACAATGGTCTCGTACGAAGAGCTTTTATAAATGGCTCATCAACAGCTTGACACCGCGCTCAATATCTTCCGTTTTCACATTGGAAATATTGATTTTTAATAGATTTTCTTTCTGATAATCTGATAAATAATGACGGTCTATCGCCTCAAGGATCACCCCTTGTTTTTTCAGCCTATGAATCACTCTTGAGGCGGGCAGATCCCGAGGAAGCACCAGGTGGGTGTGCATGCAGGGTGCCTGCCCGCTGGAGAACGTAAAGCGGCCTCTTCCCAGCTGCCTGTGTGTTTGAATGGCTTGATGTAGCTTCAGCGACCGCTCTTTATAAGAATCTCTGATTTTCTCCTTATGCCTGCCGTACATACCGCTTTTCAGGTAAATCTCCAATGCCGCTTGAGAAATCATCGAACAGTCGATGTCGTTCAGTTTTTTGTACGCATAGAACGTGTCAGTCAGCGCTTCGGGCAAAACAGCCGCCCCCACGCGAAGGCCGGGGAATATCATTTTCGAGAAGCTTTTCAAATAGATGACATGTGAGGACAGATCATATGCGTACAGCGGATCTGCCTTTTTATTTTCCTCCAGATCACCGAGGTAATCATCCTCAACGAGGTAGACATCATACGCTTCTCCCAGTCTCACAAGCTCCTGTTTATCACGCTCTGACAATGAGCAGCCAAGCGGGTTATGGAAGCGCGGCATCGTATAAAAAAATTTAATCGATTCTGTTTGAAATAACCGCTCAACCTCGGCTATATCAAGCCCTTCTTCCGTTCGTTTCACACCGATGGCGGGAATCCCAAGCGTCTCAAGCTGTTCGACCATCAAATGGTAGCCCGGCTGTTCAATGGCGATCTTCTCTTTCCCATTTGGGAACGGCATGGCACAAAGCAAGGATAACGCCTGCTGGACACCTGATGTAATGAAAATATGCCGTTCATCCGCAAATACCTGTTGAGTGGCCAAGAGCTTTCGGAGTACGCGGATGAGTGATGGAAGCCCCTTTGGCGTCCCATAAATAAACAAATCGTTTTTGTATGTATCAATCGCTTTGTTGATGCAGTGCTGAAAATCAAGATACGGAAACACATCTGGATCCGGCGCAGATGTGGCAAAGTCGATGGGGCCAGGCTGCCCGCTTTTTGATTTCCCTGTCTTTTTCACAATATAATAGCCGCTTTTCGGAACAGAATAGATAAGGTGGCGCTTTTCCAGCTCCTGCAGCGCGCGGATCACTGTGCTTTTGCTGACTTGGTAGCGGGCGGACAGCTGACGGATAGATGGAAGCCTGTCTCCTTCTTGATAGGCGGTGCTTTGCATCATCTCCTCTATCCTCATTAATAGACTCATATATTTCTCCATGCCTTCTCCCCCTGTTTTGTACCGGTACAGTTCATTGTTTTTCTCATTGTACCGTTCTGACCGCGGCCATACAATAAAGGGAGCGACCGGCGCTGCAATTCAGGTAAAGGAGCCCTTCCCATTATGGTTAAACATCAGCAAGCCCCCGCTTATATAGCGGCTATTTTATATTCGTTCATTATCGGTTTATCCTTTCTATTCGTAAAAATCGCACTGCAAACAGCAGAGCCGTTTGATATTTTGGCGCATCGGTTCACCATTGCGTTTGCTGCGGCCACTATACCGATCTTATTCGGCTGGGTAAAGCTATCAATCCGCATAAAGGACGTCATTGCCATTTTGCCGCTCGCCCTGCTGTATCCCGCGTTATTTTTCAGCTTTCAGGCATTCGGCCTTGTGTACTCGTCCTCCTCTGAAGCGGGAATTATTCAGGCAGCCATTCCGATTTTCACGATGGTCTTTGCCGCTTATGTTTTAAAGGAACGCCCAACGTGGACGCAAAAGGGATTCACAGTTTTATCCGTTGCCGGCGTCATGTTTATTTTTGTGATGAAAGGCGTTGACGTGGAATCAGCCAGCTTAAAAGGGTCTTTGCTGATCCTATTGTCCGCTTTGTCCTCAGCGATGTACAATACTGCTGCCAGAAAAATGACGCAGCGGTTCAAGCTGACCGAGCTCACCTACATCATGTCAGCCATCGGCTTTGTCGTCTTCAACGCCATCGCCCTTGTGCGTCACGGATCGGCGGGAACAGTCGGCACTTATTTTCTGCCGTTCCGGGAGCCCGGCTTCGTTCTCGCCATTGTGTATTTGGGCGTGCTGTCTTCACTTGTCACTTCATTTCTGTCTAACTATACGCTGTCGCGAATTGAGGCGTTTAAAATGAGTGCTTTTAATCATATATCTACCATTGTGACGATGATTGCAGGAGTTGTGATTCTCAACGAAAGCCTGGCCTGGTATCATCTTGCCGGGGCTGTTTGTATTATGATTGGCGTGGTGGGGAGTAATATCAATCTGGAGAAAAAAACAAAGCGCCCTGGTATGCCTGCAAAAAAATGAGAAATTATGCTAGACTGAAAGGAAAAACATGGTTAGAGGTGTAGGTTTACCGTATGATTCAATATGCTAGTGAAAGTATCAATCTTCCAGGAGAAATCGCTTTTAAGGATGTAAGAGAAATCTTTTTTTATCAAATCGCAAAAATATCATGCTTTTACTTTCTGCTGTTTTGCGCCATATTTGCTGCAGTTAACTTCATTAACGGATGGCCCCGTATCGTTTATGGCAGTGACGCGCTTAACCTGTTTATGAACAGTATGTTGATTATCGTGATGTCAGTTCTGTTTACACTGCTGCTCCTCCTTCTTCTATATGTGAAGTTTTCCAGAGCATACAAGAAGAACGAACGGATGAAATCGAAAAGAACATATACTCTGAACCAAGAAGGAATTCGTATATGTTCTAAAAAATATGACCTCATTTTCAATTGGGATGAAATCACAGCTGTTTTCGAATATAAGAATATCTTCCGCATCAATACATCCAGCAGCCAATATATTGCGATCCCCAAACATTTTTTTCATTCCGAAGTGGAGATGAATAGATTCAAGAAGATTATCCTTAAAAATACCGGAACAAAAAAACTCAAATTTAAAAAGGATCAGCATTGACAGTGCTGATCCTTTTATATTGAATGGTGGGTTTCTTTTGCCTTCTGTTTATTGAAAAACGGCACCAGCTCTATTACAGCCGATAAACCCACAAACACGATGCACACAGCGACAATCAGCAAATAACCATGAGTCATGTCAAAAAACAAACCGCCCGCATACACGCTAAGAGCTCCGGCAACCTGATGGATAAAGAAATTGATGCCTAACAACGATCCGATCAATCCTGTTTGATAGCTTTCCGAAATTGACGCCGCGGTCAGCGGGATCACGCCTGTGTAACTGAGCCCGAATAACAGGATAAACCCGAAGTACCAAAGGTCGCTGTGATGAATTCCGAGAATGGGAATGAGCAGGCAAATGAGGCTGAGCAGCCGAATGAAAAATAAGATGGATAGCATGACGCTTCTGCTGCCGAGGAGATCGGACAGCCAACCCGCCAATAATCCGCCAATGATGATAAACGCCCCGAACGCGGCCATCATTCCGTTGACATGAGAGACATGCGCATCCTTCAGTATCGGGACGAGGTGAGCATCAATAATTCCCATTGTAAATCCGCAAGTAAACACGCCGAAGTACAGGATATGAATAAGGCGGGATTGCTTCATCACGTTCCAAAACCCCCGCCAATCATAAGATTTTTTCACAGACTCCGCTTGCGCATGTGGCGGGTGCTTCATCCCAAAGACGAGGAGCGGCAGCAGAACAGCCGCCATGACGATTCCCAAAATGATATAGGTGCTCTGCCAGCCGGCATGATACGGAGCCGCAGCCCAAATGGGCGAGAGAAGCAGCAGGCCCGCAGAGTTGGCATTGGTCAAAATAGCAAGCGCCAGACCTTTGTGTGTGTCAAACCAACGGCTGATGAAATACTGGGTCGTCACGCCGACCGCGCAGGAATACCCGATTCCGCCAAGCACACCGTAAATGGCGGAAAACACATGAACATTCGGTGAATAAGGAAGCACCAAAAAGCTTGCGCTGATGCAGACAGCTCCAAGCGCCATAATTTTTCTGACACTGAAACGGTCGATAAAAAAACCGACAAAAAACTGGACGATGCCGGTTGTGATCATAAAAATGCTGACAGAAACCGAAATCAGCGACCTGTCGGCATGGAAGGCATCCGCCATTGGCAGCATAAAAAATTGAAAGGAATTTCTGAATGAGTTCATTCCGATGGCGAAAACAAACGTAAACAGCAATACAAACCATTTCATCCTGGGAGACGTGCGCATGTTTCGACCTGCCTTTATTTGAGTATTTCGACTATTATACCATGCAAAAATTGGCATTCAACACTAAAAAAGCGGAACAGCCGAAGCTGTCCGCTTTTGATCACGGTTGAATGATCGGATGCTGATTCAAGATCGCAAAAATCCGTTCTGCGACTTCTTCCGTTTGTGACAGCAGGAACATGTGCCCGCCGTCAAATTGATGGAATGTGATGTCTTTTGCCCACTTCTTCCACCCTTCCGCATCTCGTATGCACTTTTTATCATCAAGCCCGTTAAAGACATGAACAGGCGACTGGATCTGGGCCAGATCGTAAAGCTCAAATTGTTCAAGAGCCCGGTAATCTGATCGGAAAGAAGGCAGGAAAAAGGACATGACCTCCTTATTTTCAACAAGCTCTGCGGGCATTCCGCCTAATTGGATAATATGATCGAGAAACTGATCATCAGGCAGATGGGACACTTTCTTCCGCTGAATATGAGGCGGCTGGATTGCAGAAATGATAACCGCCTGCGGAAAGATGCCTTCACGCTCAAGCTTTTGTGCCAGCCTGAAGGTGATCATTCCGCCCATACTGTGTCCGAACAGCACAAACGGCCGATCAGGGCGAAGGTTCAGTTCTTGCTTGTACAAATCCGTCAGCTCTTCGAGATCCTCAATGGCTGACGTTTGATTCGTGCCGTGTCCCGGCGGCTCGGCAGCGAGCATCTCGCACTCCCCCTGCAAAAAAGCATGGAGAGGGCGAAACGACGCCGAATAGCCGCCGGCAAACGGAAAACAGATGAGCTGCGTTTTTTCCGACGCATCAAATGATTTGAAGAGTTGGCTCATTGGCTGTCTCCTCCTTTCATCACTTCTTTTATGAAACCGTTACGGTTTGTGTATTAAGAAATTCGAGCAAAATCTCCGCATTCCTATCTAGCGTTTCGCCCTGCAGCATTTCTGCGTGTGTTCCGAAGCCTCTTTTCATACGGTAAGCACCTGTTGTAGCTTCTTCCCATGATGCAAGCCATTCCGGCATGTCAAAATCAGCGCCGGAAGTCAACAGATCAATATCTGCTTTCACCTGGCCTGTGCTGATCAGGTTGACGTAGTATGAGTAAAAGGCATGTGTTTTTTGCTTGAGGCCTTGTTTGACGGCTTCGCTGTTGAGCGCTTCATTGTCCCGATTGACATTCATCAACGCTTCGACATCACTTTCAACCGTGCGTCCGTCCAGATCACTGACACCTTGTTTTTTATAGGAATCGACCATGATGATCCGCTGAACAATACGGCCTTGTTCCTCAAGCTTTTTCGCAGCTTCAAACGCCAGGCTGCATCCCGCTGAATATCCAAACAATGTTAAAGGCCCTTCCGGCTGCAGCTTCTGGATCAAATCCGCATAGCGGTCAAGCCGGTCTTCCTCCTCAATAAAATCAAAGGCGCACAGCTTGTATGACGGCAAGCGGCTGGACAGATTTTGGTACATAAGGCCATAGCCCAAGACCGGCGGGAAGGCGAAAATGATCTGCTCCTGATCCTGATTCATTATCGTTACATCCTGCAAGCCATCGGGACCCCCGTTTTTCACATACGCTGAAATGCCGGCGATCGTCGGCGCTTCAAACAAAAGCTTTACTGGAAGATCAATCCCAAGCTCTTTCTTAATGCGGGAAGCGGCGGTCATTGCCTTTAAGGAATGCCCTCCGAGCGCAAAGAAATCGTCATGAATGCCAATTTGCTTTCTGCCGAGAACCTCAGACCATATTTGTGCGATTGTTTCTTCCATCTCGTTCCGCGGTCCGATCCATTCTTCCGCCAGCTGATCCTGATCAGGTTTTGGGAGCAGCCGTTTATTGACTTTCCCGTTCGTCGTTAAAGGAAGCTCATCCAAGAAGGTAAAGGTTTGCGGCACCATGTAAGCAGGAAGCTGTTTTTTCAGGTGCGCCTTCACGTCCTCAGCTGAAAGCTGCGTCCGGTTCACGAGGTAGGCATTGATTGATGCATCGCCAGACTCAGGGCGGTCCGCCACAACGACCGCATCTTTCACACCTGGGTATTCCTGCAGCTGCTTTTCGATTTCTTCAAGCTCAATCCGGTGTCCACGTATTTTGACCTGGTCGTCAATACGGCCGGCGTATTCAATCGTTCCATCCGGCAGCCAGCGCGCTAAATCCCCTGTGCGGTAAAGCGTTTCTCCCGGCTTGAACGGGTTCTTAATAAACTTTTCCTTCGTGAGGTCAGCACGATTTACATATCCTTTTGACACGCCCATTCCGCTGATGCACAGTTCACCGATCGCCCCGAATGGCTGGAGCTGGCTTTGCTCGTTCAGAATATAAACACTGGCATTGCTGATCGGCTTTCCGATCGGCAATGAGGAGATGGAATCCGGTATATCATGCACGACGTGAGCAGTCGCAAACACTGTTCCCTCAGTCGGCCCGTAGCAGTTAATCAGCTTGCCCGGCCCCATGACCCGCAGCGCTTTTCTGACATGAGGCACTGACGCGCGCTCTCCGCCGAATAATATACAGCGTAGTCCCTTCATCCAATCCTCTCCCGCATCCGTGAGAAGATTAAATAGTGCGGTTGTCGCAAACATGACATTGACATTCTCTTGCAGGATCAGATCTGTGAGCCGTTCTGTATCAAGCAGCGTATGTTCATCTGCGATAATGAGCCGTGCCGCATTCAGCATAGAAGCATAGAAATCAAAGGTAAATGCGTCAAAGGCGTAATTGGAAACAGATAAGAATGTATCTTTCTCAGAGAATGCCATGTAGTCTACATGCTTGACCAATCCTTGAATATTGGCATGAGTGGTGATATTGCCCTTTGGCTTTCCGGTTGTGCCGGACGTGTACATGATATATGCCGGATCATTAGGATCAATCGCGGTTGCAGGATCGCTTGCCTGTTCTTCAAACCGTGTTTGATCATCAATGAAGAGCGTTGTGCCTGTATACGGCAGCTCAGCCGCTTGTTCTTTCATCTCCTGATGCGTCAGAAGACAGGCTGCCGCACTGTCAGCCAGCATATACGAGATTCGGTCCTCTGGCAGCTTCGGATCAACCGGCAGATAGGCTGCTCCCGCCTTTAATACACCGAGAATGCCGATCACCAGTTCAAGTGAGCGCTTCGTGTACAGCGCTACAACAGAGCCTTTGCCCGCACCGTGTTTTTGCAGCCGGCGTGCAAGGCGGTTCGCTTCCTCATCTAATTCGCGATAAGACAGGGTCTGGCCGGAATACGTAAGCGCCGGCGCATCCGGATTGACGTTCACTGCTTCCTTGAACCAATCCGTCAGAGGCTTTGTTTCATGAGCTTGAGCCGGCGGGTTTAAGCCGTTTAGCAAAAATTCTCTCTCCCTGTCGTCAACGAGGTTGATCGTGCTGACAGGCTGATCAGGATTCTGGATGAGCTGCTGAATTGCTGTGAGAAGCTGAGATTTCAAGCGCAGGATAAACGCCTCATCAAACACATTCTCATTATAGGCAAGCTTAATCAGCATCTCATCTCCAGGGGAAGCCATCAGGTTGAGATCATAATTCGACTTCTCAAAAACATGAACATCCACCATATCAAAGCCGTTTTCACTGCTTTCTTCATTTTTCGCATCCTGAAGCGGATAGTTCTCAAAAACAATGATGTGGTCAATCAGTTTCGGCTGATCGGCCTGGCTTTGGATGTCATAAAGCGGCACATATTGGTGCGGCTCAGACTGCAGCGATTGCTCCTGCAGCTGCTTGAGCAAGCCGTTAAATGTGATACCCTCAGACAGCTTCACACGTCTCGGGACAACGTTGATAAACAGCCCGACCATATGTTCAACGCCTTTGATTTCCGCGGGACGCCCTGAAACAACTGTACCGAAGGCCAAATCGCCAGACTGCTGATAGCGGCTGATCAATACGCTCCAGACTGCCTGCAGCGCCGTACTTAAAGTGGTATGCTGCGATTTTGCAAGCTCAGTAAAAGCCTTTGTTTCCGCCTCCGACAGTGAAAAGAGCAGCTCTTTCGGCTCATAGCCGTCCTTCTGTTTCTTCCTTTGCTCCGCAAACGTCGTTTGTCCTTCAAAGTCCTCCAAGTACTCGCGCCAGTAGTGGAGCGATGCTTGTTTATCCTGCTTTTCAAGCCACTTGATGTAGTCTTTATACGGTTTGACGGGCGGCAGGCTGTACGGCTTTTGTTCGCGCAGAGCATTGTATACCTTAAATAGATCCTGTACGACGATGCCGAAGCACCATCCGTCCAAAATAATGTGGTGGTAGCTCCACACCCATTCAAAGCTTTCTTCAGCTTTCTTGAAAATGGCTGCCCGCATCGGAATATCCCGCGTCAAATCAAAACCCCTGATCTTATCCTGTTCTTTGTACTCATTGATTTTGGCTGTTTGCTCGCTGCCCGTTAAGTGTGTCAGATCGATTTCTTCTATTTGGAACTGCCGTTTTTTCAATACGACTTGGACAGGTCTTTTTACTTTTTCGTGAATGAACACGGTACGAAATACATCGTACCGGTCCATGATCACATTCATGCTTTCTTCAAGACATTTGATATTCAAGCTGCCTTTTACTTTCATCGTGATTTGTTCAAGGTAAAAGCTTTGGCCGGGATTCAGGATGGCATGAAAAAGCATCCCTTCCTGCATCGGCGATAGGTAATACATATCTTGAACCTGATCCTTGCTAAATTGACTCATATGTTTCGCTCCCGCCTTCTGTAATTCCCTTGCGTTTTATTTTAAATTCTCCTCAAGCATGTCAAAGATATCTCCCATCTCGTCCATTTCAAGGTCTTCGGCGCTGAAGTCGCTTGGTGTGAATTCCTTGTCTTCTTTTTCCGTGCAATGGCGGATTAGCATCAGGAGGTTTTCTTTAAACCGTTCCATTTGCTCCTCGACTGTAGCTCTTTCAAACTCCTTCTCATTGTAGGAGCAGGAAAGCACAAACTGGCCGTTTCTGATCATGCCGCTGAAGCTTAAAGCGTACAGCGCCTCTGATTCTCCGCTTACTTGGCGCCCCATATCGAAAGCGGATGGTTCAAAGAAATCGGTTTTGACTTCACTGTCGAATTGGCCCAAATAGTTGAAGCTGATCTCCGGTGTGAAGCCCTTTGTTTCCGCTGTTTCTGTGAAATAACGAAGAATGCCGTAGCCAACACCTTTGTCGGGAATGCGGCGCAGGTTTTCTTTGACTGTTTTGATCACAGCCGAGGCATCTGCGTCAGATATGTCGAGCACAACAGGGTATTGTGCCGTAAACCAGCCGACCGTTCTGGAGATATTCACATTCGGGATGATGTCCTCCCGGCCGTGTCCCTCAAGGTTAATGCCAATTTTGGCACCCTTTGTCCATTCTTTCATTGTCAAACCGAGCGCACTGAGAAGAATATCGTTGATTTCAGTTCCATATGGCTGATGAACATCTGTTAAAAGATGCTTAGTGTCTTCTTCCGTTAATTCACATAGGACGGATGATGTATCCTTGACGATCCGCTGCTCTGTTTCACAATCCTTCGGTAAAGGAGAAACCTGTTCAGCGGCAATTTGCGACCAGTATTCAGCCTGCTGTAAAAGATGCGCTGATTGGCTGAATGCCGCCAGTTCTTCCGCCCAGTCCTTGAAGGAGTTTGTTTTTTGCGGGAAGACAAGGCTCTCTTCTTTCTCAGCCTGCATGTAGCCTGAAGCAAAGTCTTCAAGCAAAATCCGCCATGACACACCGTCGACCACGAGATGGTGTACAGCAATGAGCAGGTGATCCCCAGCTTCTGTGCGATATTGCTCCGCCTTTAAAAGCGGCCCGGTTCTCAGATCGAGACTGCTTTGCAGCTTGTTCGCGAGAATCTTAATCTGGCTTCTCAGCATCTCTTCATCAGAGCCGTACAGATCCACGATTTCGAAGCTGACCTTGCTCTCACCGATCGGTTTATACGCCTGAACGATGTCCCCGTTTTCCTCACGATAGACCATGCGGAGCGCGTCATGATGCTCGATCAGCGCCTGCAATGTTTTCTCCACCCGTTCAGGGTCAAAGCCCTTCGCGGCGTGAAGCATCACCGATTGGTTCCAGTGGTGCTTGTTCGTGAAGTTCTTTTCAAAGAACCAGCGCTGGATCGGCGTCAGGATGACTTCGCCCTCTACCGGGCCTTGGTCTGCCTGTTTGCCTTCGGCACGCTCTACATATTGGGTAAGCTCTTCGATCGTCGGATGCTGGAAGAGATCTTTCATTTCCAGCTTCCAGCCGTGCTGATTCAAGCGGCTCGCCATTTGAATTCCTTTGATGGAATCTCCGCCAAGCGAGAAGAAATTGTCGGTGACACCGACTTCAGGCATTCCAAGCACGTCCTGCCAGATGCCGGCAAGCAGCTCTTCCATGTCGGTCGTCGGCGCTTTGTATTCTCCGCTTCCCGCTTCGATGTCCGGCTCAGGCAAGGCTTTGCGGTCCACCTTGCCGTTTGCCGTAACCGGAAGCTCGTTCAGCGTCACCCAGAACGCCGGGATCATGTAATCCGGCAGGGTTTCCTTTAGTGCTGATTTCAGTGCTTCTATGTCAGCTGTTTCCGGTGTGACATACGCCGCGATTGCTGTATTGCCACCTTTATCCTTGACAGCTGTCACTGCCGCATCCTGTACCTCAGAAAGCTGGGCGAGTTGGACTTCAATTTCTGAGAGCTCGATCCGGTAGCCGCGGACCTTGACCTGCTGGTCGATCCGGCCGATGTATTCGATGCCGCTGCCCGTCCATTTCACCAAATCGCCGGTGCGGTACATGCGCTCACCCGGCACAAACGGATCAGCGACAAACCGCTTCGCGGTTTCGTCTTCTCGATTCAGATAGCCTCGTGCCAGTCCGCGCCCCGCCACGCAAAGCTCTCCGGCTACGCCTTCCGGCTGCACCTGATTGCCCTCGCCGAGAATGTATACTCTCGTATTGGCAATGGCCCTTCCGATGGAAAGCGAGCCTTCCTCCGGATGGATTTCTGCGCTTGTGGCAACGACCGTATTTTCTGTCGGCCCGTAGTTATTGACGAGTGTGTACGGCTTTTTCACTGCGCGCTTCAGCTTGTCTCCTCCGGTCAAGAGGACGCGAAGTGATGTGTTCTCAAGCTCCATGAACTGTTCCGCAAGCTGTGTCGGCAGGAACGTGATCGTTACGCCGTTCGTTTCAAAATAATCGTTCAGGCGGACGATATCGAGGCGGATCGCTTCATCAATGACGTGAAGCTCAGCGCCGATCGTCCAAGTCGGGAACATCTCCCAAATGGAAGCGTCGAACCCAAAGCCCGCGTACTTCGCACTGCGGTCCTCCGCTGTCATGCTGAACGCGTCGTGGTGCCAGAAGCACAGGTTCACAAGCGCATGGTGCTCAACCATGACACCCTTCGGCTGTCCGGTCGTTCCAGACGTGTAAATCATGTACGCCAAGTTCTCCGCGGTTACAGCGGTTTCTGGATTTCCCTCGTCGTTTTCATCAAGCGGCAGGCTTAGAATCGTGCGGCTTCCGTCGAGAAGAATGACATCTCCCGTAAAGCTGTCCGGCACTGAAATGCCTTCCTGTTTCAAGAGAAGCTTCGCGCCGCTGTCCTGTAAAATATACTCAATCCGCTGATCCGGGTAGTCAGGATCAATCGGCACAAACGCCGCTCCGGCTTTCAAGACGCCGAGCACCGCGGCGGACATTTCAAGCGACGGCTTCGTGAGAATGCCGACGCGGTCATCCGGGCTGATGCCGCAGTCCATCAGAATCCGCGCGAGACGATTCGCCTTCGCATTCAGCTCACCGTACGTCCAAGACTGGCCGTTGTATGTGACAGCCGGGCGGTCTTTGTGGCGCTGGACAGTCTCTTCGAATAGCTGATGAACTGTTTTGTCTGTCGGCACAGCCAGCGCTTTGCCCTTCCATGCCTCAAGAAGTGCTTGTTTTTCTGTCTCGGTGACCAGTGACAGGCTGGAAAGCGGCTGGTTCGGGTTATCCGCAACAGCCTTTAGTAGCCGCAGAACGTATTCGCTCCATTTTTCAGCTGTTTCTTTCGCGAACAGATCTGTCGCATATTCGAGCTGCAAGCCAATGCCATTTTCATCAGTAAATCCGCCCAGTGTCAGATCAAACTTAGAAGTTCCCTGATGAGCCTCATAAGGTGAAATGCTCAGATTTTGCAATGTAAGCTGTTCTTTATCAGGGTTTTCTGTCGTCACCATCACATTAAACAATGGGTTTCGGCTCATATCCCGAGGGAGATCAAGCTGATTAACCAGATCTTCAAACGGATACTCCTGATGCTCAAGCGCTGACAGGTTCGTCTGCTTTGCTTGCTCCAAAAGCTCCGCAAATGTTTGCTGTTCTTTCGCTTCCATTCTCAGGGCAAGTGTATTGACGAACATTCCCGGCATGTCCTGAACATCAGCATTCGTCCGGCCGGCAGTAACGGAGCCGATGACGATATCCCGCTGTCCGGAAATTTTGCTTAAAAAGACGTGGAAAACAGCATGGAGCACCATGTGCAAGGTCGTTCCGGTTTCCGCAAGCAGTTTTTCTACCGCCTTTGCCGTCTCACTTCCCGTACGGAAACGGATCGTATCTCCTTTAAAGCTTTGCACAGGCGGACGGGCGTAATCGAGCGGGAGATCAAGCTCTGGCAGCTCGCCTGAAAGAACTGACATCCAGTACGCCTCATGCTCCTTCATCCGTTCTTTTTGCTCAGCTTCATGTTGCCAAACGGCGAAATCTTTATAATGAAGCGCCGGCTCCGGAAGCTGCTCTCCTTTATAAAGCAGCGCCAATTCTTTTACAAAAATGCCTCTTGAGACGCCGTCTGCGATGATATGATGCATATCTAAAAGCAGCAAATGTTTTTTCGCTTCTATTCGAAGCAAAGCTGCGCGAATGAGCGGTGCGTCGTTTAAGTCGAATGGCCGGATAAATTCCTTAATCTTTTGGTCCGCTTCGTCTTCTTTGGCTTCAAACACATGAAGATCAACCTCCGCCTTCTCAATGATGCGCTGAACAGGCTCACCATTAGCTTCCATAAATGACGTCCGCAATGATTCGTGACGGTTCACAAGCTGATTGAGTGAATCGCGCAGGCACGAAATATCAAGCTCTCCTTCCATTAGAAGAACAGATGGCATGTTGTAGCTTATCGTCTGGCGGTCAAGCTGATTGAGCACGTACATCCGTTTCTGTGCGGATGACAATGGATACATATCCTGCTTGTCAGCCGGTTTGAGGACTTGATGGCCGCCTGAAACAGCAGACGCCTCCATATAAGCCGCCAGCTGGCGAACAGTCGGCTGCTCGAACAGTGCTTTAAGCGGTACGCTTTTCTCCAATTCCGCCTGAATGTTGGCAATCAGCATCATCCCTTTTAATGAATGGCCGCCTAAATCGAAAAAATTGTCGTCAATGCCGATGGCTTCTATGCCAAGCGTTTTCTGCCAAATGCGGCATAAGCTTTCTTCAAGCGCTGTCTCCGGTGCGGCCAAGGCCTTGCCTCCGGATTGTGCCGCGTTCGGCTTCGGCAAAGCGTTTCTGTCGGTTTTTCCGTTTGCCGTCAGCGGAATCGCGTCAACCTGCACAAAGAAAGCAGGAATCATATGAGACGGCAGTGTTTGTGAAAGCTGGTTCCGGAGATCTGCTTTTTCAATAGCTTGATCCGACGTATAATACGCGCAAAGCTCTGGAAGACCGCCCTCGGAAACCGCCAGCACAACCGCTTCTTGAATACCGCTGAGGCTGAGCATGACCGTTTCAATTTCTTTCGGCTCAATGCGGTAGCCGCGGATTTTCACTTGATCATCAGCCCGGCCGATAAATGTAAGCGTACCGTCAGAAAGTCTCCGTACGACATCTCCGGTTTTGTACATGAGACTGCCCGGCGTATATGGATTTTCCACAAATCTCTCGGCTGTCAGCTGAGGCCGGTTGAGATATCCTCTCGCAAGCCCCTGTCCCGTAATATAGAGCTGTCCGCTCGCTCCCGGCGGCACAAGCTTCAATGCTTCATTTAAGACAAGCGCGCCGGCATTCGCAATCGGCCGTCCGATTGTCGGGCGTTTCGCAAATGCGTCCGGCTCAGACAGATCAACCCGCCCGGCGATGGCGCCGATCGTTGCTTCTGTCGGGCCGTAGTGATTGATAAATTCGGTATGTCCATACATCTTACGGAAGGCGAGAACATCAGTCGGGATGATTTTTTCTCCTCCCAAGACGATCAAGCGCAAGGATTCAAAGTTCGCATCTTTTGCAAAACTGGCGGTGTTCACTATTGTATGGAACAGAGACGGTGTCAGTTTGATATATGTGATCCCATGCTCCTTGATATAGTGCGCTATTTCATCCGGCGCCGTATAGGTTTCCTTCTGGACGATATGGAGCTCGCCCCCGCCCAGAAGTACAGGGAACATGCTCGTATAGCCAAGGTCAAATGCGTAAGATGAAAGCAATACAGTCTTATCATTTTCCGTCAGGCCCGCCTCTTCACTAAACCAAGAGACATAGTTTGTCAGATTGCGATGCTCAATCTGCACGCCCTTTGGCTTTCCGGTCGTACCGGACGTATAAATGACGTATGCAAGTTTGCGAGACCCGGAAATGGATGATGGGCGCTCCTTGCTTTCATTTCTCCATTTACCGTCATCAAGGCTGACGATTGTCCCTTCATATTGCCCAATAGCCGTCATGTTTCTTTCATTCACGACCGCAAATTTTGCTCCGCTGTCCTCTAATGAATAACGGATTCGTTCTTCAGGTGTATCAGGATCAATCGGAAGGAAAGCTGCCCCCGCCTTCATGACACCGAGAATGGATACCATGACTTCAGCTGACCGGTCCATAACAATCGCGACGATGTCTTCATTTCCGGCCCCTTGGGCACGAAGATGATGCGCCAGCTGGTTCGCCTGTTCATCAAGCTCGCGATAGGTCAGCAGATTTCCGCCAGCCTTCACCGCAGGATGGTCAGGTGTTTGCTGGGCCTGTTTTTCAAAAAGAGCAGCAAAGGTTGCTTCGGTAATTTGAGTCATATGTCTTTCTTCTAGCAAAGCAGCCGTTTCTGCAGATGAAAGCAGATCTACATCAGACAGCCGAACGTTTGGATTAGCCGCGGCCGCTTTGATGATATTGACAAAGTGGCGGCTCCAGCGGCGGATCGTCTCGTCCTTAAACAAGGCAGTCGCATAGTCAAAGCTTAGGCCGATATCCTCTTCACGCTCGACCGCTTCCAAGGAAAGATCAAATTTCGCAACATGATGAAGCATGGAATACGAGGAAATCTTCAAATCTCCTAATCTTAATGAAGGAATCTCCATATTCTGCATGTTGAACATCACGCTGAACAGTGGACTTCTGCTTGTATCCCTTGTAAGCGGAAGCTTTTCAATCAGCTCCTCAAGCGGATAGCTCTGGTGCTCGAATGCTTGAAGGCTGGCTGTTTTGACCTCTTCAAGGAATTGCGCGAAGGTTTTATCTCCCGCTGGTGCCGTTCTGAGTGCCACCGTGTTGACAAACATACCCGGCACACCTTGCAGATCAGGATGTGTTCTGCCAGCTGTCGGAGAGCCGACAATGATATCATCCTGTGACGCGTACTTGGAAAGGAGTACATTGAACGCCGCCAGCAAAAACATGTACATTGTCGTATCTGTTTCTGCCATGAGCGATTTGATTTGAGCCGTGATTTGCTTATCAAGCCCAAACATCACGCGCTCTCCCGCAAAGCTCCGTTCAGCAGGCCGCTCGAAATCCGCGGGAAGATCCAGTATTGGCAGTTCGCCTTTAAAAACATCGAGCCAATATTCCTCATCTTTTTGATAATCAGTTTGTTCTTTGTGCCAAACTGCGTAATCTTTATAGTGAATTTGTGGCAGTTCCAGATCAGCGCCTTGATATATTTTGGCAAGATCACCGATTAGAATGCCTGTTGAACTGCCGTCAGTAATAATATGATGCATATCAATGAGCAGTAGGTGGCGTTTTTCTTCCAGCTGGACAAGCTTCGAACGGACGAGCGGCGCGCGGTTTAATTCAAACGGCTGAACAAATGCTTTGATTATCTCTTCCGCGTCTTCTTCCCGTCCCTTGGCAGCCTCCAGCTGGAACGATATGTTTTTATGAACGGTTTGCACAACCTCTCCGTCGATCATGTCAAACGATGTACGGAGGATTTCGTGCCGGTTGATTAATTGCTGAATCGCGTTTTCAAGCCGGTCTTTATCTACTTCTCCCTCCAGCAGAAGTACAGCGGGGACGTTGTAGCTTGTGTTTGCTTGTCCAAGCTGATTGAGGATATACATTCTCCGCTGGGCCGGGGATACAGGATAATGCTGCTGATAAGATGCTTGCCTGATCGGTTCAAACGTCTGCTCCTCCTTGCTTTCGTTCTCTTCCAAATACAGTGCCAGTTCTTGAATAGTCGGCTTTTCAAAAAGCACTTTTATCGGAACTTCCTTATGAAAATGCTCTTGGATTTTCGCCGTCATCATCATCGCTTTCAAAGAATGGCCGCCGATCATAAAGAAGTTATCGGTAACGCCTGCTCTGACGCCGAGTATTCCTTCCCAGATCTCCGCTAATTTCTTTTCACTCTCTGTTTCTGGTGCTGCGTATTCCGGCTGCACGGCTTCTGATTGCGGTGCAGGCAGTTCTTTTTTGTTGATTTTCCCGTTTGGCGTGAGCGGCAGGCTGTCCATTTGAATCAGGTGGGCAGGGACCATATAGTCAGGCAAAGACTGAGACAGTGTTTTTCTCAGCTCACTCACAGCCACTTCACGATCCGCCGTGAAGTACGCGCAAATTTCATTTTCATCTGCTTTGTTCTTGCGGATGATCACCGCAGCCTCTGTCACATGCTCAGCCATGTTCAGTTTTGTTTCAATTTCGCCAAGCTCAATTCGGAAGCCGCGCACCTTCACTTGGTTGTCGATTCTGCCTAAAAATTCAATATTGCCGTCCGGCAGCCATCTTGCCAAGTCACCAGTGCGATAAATTCTCTCACCCGGTCTGAACGGATCTTCGAGAAATTGCTTCTCTGTCAGCTCAGGGAGATTGACATACCCACGCGCTACACCGATTCCGCCTACGCAAAGCTCACCAGGCGCGCCGATTGGCTGCAGGCATTGCTGCTCATCCAGGATGTAGGCAGTGGAATTACCGATCGGCTTCCCGATTGGGATAGAGCCGCCATACTCGCGGTCGATCAGAAAACTGGTTGAAAATGTCGTGTTTTCTGTCGGGCCGTATCCGTTCCACAATGAAAGCGACGGCGATGCCTGTTTTACTTTGCTGACAATATGCGGGACAAGGGCGTCTCCGCCGATGATTAAATGGCGCAGTGTGCCGAACATACCCGCATCCTTTGCAGCAAGCTGGTTGAATAAAGGTGATGTCAGCCACATGGTTGTGATGCTTTGCTCACGCAGGAATGCAGCAAATTGTTTCGCATCAAGCAGCGTCTCTTTTTTGACCGGATAAAGCGCTGCGCCATTCAGCAGTGCGCCGAATACCTCAAACGTTCCGGCATCAAAGCTGACAGCTCCCGTTTGCGCCATGCGGTCCTCTTCAGTAACAGGAACGTACCCGGCATTTTTGACGAGGCGCAGAATGCTTTTATGTTCGATCATGACGCCTTTCGGTTTGCCCGTTGAACCGGATGTGTACATGATGTACGCCAAATCAGACGGGGCGGATGGCAGGTTGAGATTGTCAGCTTCGCCATCTTCAATGCCTATGTCCAGGGTAAGAACTGGCACCTGCAGCTGATGTGCCTGCCCTGTATAAGAATTTCCGGTCAAAACCATTCGAACGGAGCTGTCCTCTGCCATGAAACGAAGACGATCCCCCGGAAGCGCTGGATCAAGCGGCACATATGCGGCGCCTGCTTTTAACACAGCCAGCATGCCGACAACGGTTTCTACTGAGCGATCGTTCATAATCGCTGCTGTTTCCCCTTTTTGAAGGCCTTGTTCGACAAGCTTTCTCGCCAGACGGTTAGCCGCTGCATTCAGCTCGCGGTACGTCAGCACGGTTCCTTCATATACGACGGCGGTGCTCGCCGGCGTCCGTTTTGCTTGCTCTTCAAACACCTGATGAATAGCCATTCCTTCAGGGAGTTCGGCTTTCGTGCTGTTAAACACCTCGACAATTTGACGCTGCTCTTCGTCTCCCACAAGCCCGTACTCACGCACAAAAGCGGCCGGCTGATCGACAGCTGCTTCCATCATGCGGGTAAGGTGCTCCGCTGTCCGTTCGATAAAAGCGGAATCAAAGGCGGCTCCGTTATATTTAATTTTGACGGTCCATGTTTTGCCTGGATACACAATCAGGTTGAAATCGAAGCTCGTTTGTTCAAATGCGCTTTCTACCTTAATCGAAAACCCGAGGCGGTCTTCCATGCTGCCGTTTTCAAGCTCTTGATCAAGCGGATAATTTTCAAACGCGACCAGATGGTTTAAGAGATTGCCATCAAGGGCTGAGCGTTTTTGAATCTCATAGAGCGGCACGTAATCGTAACGCTCTGCCTCTACTGCATGCTGCTGAACAGCTGTGAAAATATCAGCGAATGCAGCATCTCGTTCAACTTTCACCCGCACTGGAATGGTGTTGATAAACAGCCCCGCCATCGTTTCGATTCCGTTGATTTCAGACGGTCGTCCCGAGACGACCGTTCCGAAGACCACATCATCCGTAAAGTTGTATTTGCTGAGAACAATGCCCCAAACGGCCTGAAATAGGTTAGGCCCTGTCACTTGATGGAGATTTGCGGTTTGCTGAATACGGGCAACCAGTGTTTCGTCCCATGTAAATGAATATTCTTTATTGACGTATTCGTCTTTTTTCACAGGCAGGCGGCCCGGGAGCACGCTTGGCTGTTCAAAACCCGCCAAGCGCTCGCTCCAGTAGCTCTCCGCTTCTTCATTGTCCTGTTTTCCAAGCCACTTGATGTAATCGGAATAAGGCTTGCCCTGACCGTTTGCCGGTGTCCTGCCTGCTCTGAGCGCTTCATAGTTTTGGAACAGGCTTTTCATGAGGACGCCCATGCTCCAGCCGTCCATCATAATATGATGATTGCTCCAGACAAGATACAGCTGATCTGCAGCAAGGCGGAAAACCGCCACCTTGAACAATATGTCTTTTGCCAGGTTAAAGCCTTGGCGCTGAACGTCTTGTTTGTAACGCTCAATGTGCTCCTTCTGGCGATTCTCGTCTGCATGACTGATATCCTCATAATGCACCTTTGTTTTGCGTTCCGCTAACACGACCTGACGCGGTTTTTGCAGCTGCTGATGCACAAATACCGTACGGAGAATATCGTATGACCGAATCAGTTCATTGACGCTTTTCTCAAAGATTTCAAGATCAAAAGCGCCGTGAATCCCAAGCTCTAATTGTGTGAAGTACGAGGAAGAATGCGGATCAAGCATCGCATGATACAGCATTCCCTCCTGCATTGGTGTCAGTGCGTACACCTTTTGAATCGATTTTTTGCTCATATGCCACCTCTATTAGAAAATTTCCATTAATTTATCCAGCTCATCCAGCGTCAAATCGTCGTCACCAAGATCACTCGGGGTCAGTTCCGTACCGTCTTGAGATAGGCAATGTTCAATGATTCTGAGAAGATGCGCTTTAAAGCTGTCACTGAATGTTTGTACTGTTTTTTCATGAAATTCAAGAGAATGATAGGCCAGTGACATCGTCAGTTTTCCGTTTTCGATATATCCGACAACATCCAGCGCATTCGGTTTTTCTGTTTCAGGGCTTAATGACTGTCCTGATGGCAGCTCTGATCTCGTAAACAAACCTGCATCCGACATTTCGTCAAACTGACCTAAATAGTTGAAGCTGACATCCGGCTGAATCGAGAACGCCACATCTTCTTTATGTTCCGATGCCGTCAGATAGCGCAGAATGCCGTATCCGACTCCCTTATTCGGCACATGTCTGATATCTTCTTTCATTTGCTTCAGCTGGTAGCCCAGATCATCCGCATGCTTCATATCGAGCACCATTGGGTACATACTTGTAAACCAGCCGACTGTGCGGGAAATGGTCAGGTCTTCTATGATTTCTTCACGTCCGTGCCCCTCTAAATGAACATTTACTCGATCCTGACCCGTCCACTCCTTCATTGCCAATCCGAATGCCGTCAGCAAAATATCATTCATTTCTGTGTGATATGCCTCATGCACCTTTGTGGTGAGCTGTTCTGTCTCTTCAGCAGTCAGCGAGAATTCAATTGTCTTTGTATGTTTCATTCGCTGATCACCAGATTCGCGGTCTTTCGGAAGCTTTGCCGCGACAGCTTGTTCTTCAAGCTGTCTCCAATACTCTTTTTCTTTCAAAAAGGCTTTGGAGTTCGCGAAGTCTTGCAATCTCTCTGCATACTCTGCAAATGAATGTGTTTTCTGCGGGAGAACCGGTTCATTGCCTTGCTCAAGCTGTGTATATACTGCGGCGAAATCCTCCAGTAGAATCCGCCACGAGACGCCGTCAACCACTAAGTGGTGAATGGCGAGAAGCAAGTGGTCTCCGTCTTCCGCTTGGAACAAGCCTGCTTTTAACAAGCCGCCTTCCTGCAAGTCGATGCTGCTTTGCAAACGCTCTGCTTCTCTCTCTATACGGTCTTCGTAATCTGCAGCTTGGCCCTCAATCTGGATGACCTCCAATTGAGCTGAAGCAGCTTCAAGACCTCTGTTGTATTGAATGACGTCTTCCAGTCCCTCACGATAGACCATACGGAGCGCGTCATGATGCTCGATCAGCGCCTGCAATGTTTTCTCCACCCGTTCAGGGTCAAAGCCCTTCTTCGCGTGAAGCATCACAGATTGGTTCCAGTGGTGCTTGTTCGTGAAGTTCTTTTCAAAGAACCAGCGCTGGATCGGCGTCAGGATGACTTCGCCCTCCACCGGGCCTTGGTCTGCCTGTTTGCCTTCGGCACGCTCTACATATTGGGTAAGCTCTTCGATCGTCGGATGCTGGAAGAGATCTTTCATTTCCAGCTTCCAGCCGTGCTGATTCAAGCGGCTCGCCATTTGAATTCCTTTGATGGAATCTCCGCCAAGCGAGAAGAAATTGTCGGTGACACCGACTTCAGACATTCCAAGCACGTCCTGCCAGATGCCGGCAAGCAGCTCTTCCATGTCGGTCGTCGGCGCTTTGTATTCTCCGCTTCCCGCTTCGATGTCCGGCTCAGGCAAGGCTTTGCGGTCGACTTTGCCGTTTGCCGTAACCGGAAGCTCGTTCAGCGTCACCCAGAACACCGGGATCATGTAATCCGGCAGGGTTTCCTTTAGTGTTGATTTTAGTGCTTCTATATCAGCTGTTTCCGGGGTGACATACGCCGCGATCGCTGTATTGCCGCCTTTATCCTTGACAGCTGTTACCGCCGCATCCTGCACCTCAGAAAGCTGGGCGAGCTGGACTTCAATTTCTGAAAGCTCGATCCGGTAGCCGCGGACCTTGACCTGCTGGTCGATCCGGCCGATGTATTCGATGCCGCCGCCCGTCCATTTCACCAAATCGCCGGTGCGGTACATGCGCTCACCCGGCACAAACGGATCAGCGACAAACCGCTTCGCGGTTTCGTCTTCTCGATTCAGATAGCCTCGTGCCAGTCCGCGCCCCGCCACGCAAAGCTCTCCGGCTACGCCTTCCGGCTGCACCTGATTGCCCTCGCCGAGAATGTATACTCTCGTATTGGCAATGGCCCTTCCGATGGAAAGCGAGCCTTCCTCCGGATGGATTTCTGTACTCGTGGCAACGACCGTATTTTCTGTCGGCCCGTAGTTGTTGACGAGTGTGTACGGCTTTTTCACTGCCCGCTTCAGCTTGTCTCCTCCAGTGAGCAATACGCGAAGTGATGTGTTCTCAAGCTCCATGAACTGTTCCGCAAGCTGTGTCGGCAGGAACGTGATCGTTACGCCGTTCGTTTCGAAGTAATCGTTCAGGCGGACGATATCGAGGCGGATCGCTTCATCAATGACGTGAAGTTCAGCACCGATCGTCCAGGTCGGGAACATCTCCCAAATGGAAGCGTCGAACCCAAAGCCCGCGTACTTCGCACTGCGGTCCTCCACTGTCATGCTGAACGCGTCGTGGTGCCAGAAGCACAGGTTCACAAGCGCATGGTGCTCGACCATGACACCCTTCGGCTGTCCGGTCGTTCCAGACGTGTAAATCATGTACGCCAAGTTCTCCGCGGTTACAGCCGTCTCTGGATTTCCCTCGTCGTTTTCATCAAGCGGCAGGCTTAGAATCGTGCGGCTTCCGTCGAGAAGAATGACATCTCCCGTATAGCTGTCCGGCACTGAAATGCCTTCCTGTTTCAAGAGGAGCTTCGCGCCGCTGTCCTGTAAAATATACTCAATCCGCTGATCCGGGTAGTCAGGATCAATCGGCACAAACGCCGCTCCGGCTTTCAAGACGCCGAGCACCGCGGCGGACATTTCAAGCGACGGCTTCATGAGAATGCCGACGCGGTCATCCGGGCTGATGCCGCAGTCCATCAGAATCCGCGCGAGACGGTTTGCCTTCGCATTCAGCTCGCCGTACGTCCAAGACTGGCCGTTGTATGTGACAGCCGGGCGGTCTTTGTGGCACTGGACAGTCTCTTCGAATAGCTGATGAACCGTTTTGTCTGTCGGC
The DNA here is from genome assembly GCF_042709275.1 of Bacillus sp. LR_5. Lineage (NCBI taxonomy): Bacteria > Bacillati > Bacillota > Bacilli > Caryophanales > Bacillaceae > Bacillus > Bacillus sp. LR_5. The sequence continues at coordinate 25,279 of NZ_JAVAXX010000044.1, forward strand.
ACAGACAGCGCTTTGCCCTTCCATGCCTCAAGAAGCGCTTGCTTTTCTGTCTCAGTGACCAGTGACAGGCTGGAAAGCGGCTGGTTCGGGTTCCCAGTAACTGCATCTAAAAGCTCCATCCAATATTGCTTCCATCGTTCAATCGTTTCCTGCTTAAACAGAGCTGTATTGTATTCGAGTACGAATGTAAGCCCTCCGTCGGTTTCGTCAGCCGTCAGCGTGAGGTCAAACTTGGCTGTTTTCCGTTCAAACGGATGCGGCTCAAGCTGAATCCCTTTCATTGTTAAATCCTTTATATTCGCATTTTGCATTGAAAAAACTGCATCGAATAACGGATTTCTGCTTGTGTCACGCTGAACCTGAACATTTCCGATCAAATCCTCAAGTGGGTAATCCTGCGCATCAAAAGCGCTGAGTGCCGTTTCTTTCACTTCGTTAAGATAGTCAGCAAACGTCTTTTCACCCTTCGGATACGTGCGCAACGCTAATGTATTGACGAACATTCCGATGACGCGGCTGACGTCCGCTTGAGATCGTCCGGCCACAGGTGAACCGACGATGATATCGTCTTGCCCGCTAAGTTTTGATAAAAATGCACTGTATGAAGCCAGAAGCACCATGTAAAGCGTGGAATCCGTTTCTTTTGCAAGCCTGCGCAGAGCATCAGCTTTGCCTGCTTCTAATGAAAATGCAATGCGGTCTCCCTCAAATGTTTGAACGGCAGGCCGACTGTAATCGGTCGGAAGCGTCAGCACCGGCAGCTCTCCGTCCAGCTCCTTCAGCCAATGCTCTTCTTGCTTCTTGTAAAGCTCAGACTGAATGAACTGCTGCTGCCACACGGCATAATCCTTATATTGAATACGGAGCGGCTCAAGGGTTTCTCCGTCGTACAGCTTTGAAAGCTCCTCAATCAGCACACCGACAGATGCACCATCAGAAATAATATGATGCATATCGAACAGCAGCACATGCTCAGTGTCTGAATGCTTGATAAGCCCTATTCTGAACAGTGGAAGTTGGTCGATTTTGAAAGGCTTAATAAACTCAGAAACGATCCGCTCTATCTCTTCTTCCGGGGCTTCGAAATAGGCTATCTCACACTCAGCCTTTTCCCAGATCCGCTGCACCGTTTCTCCATCTTTTATTTCAAACGTGGTTCTCAAGGCTTCATGACGCTGCATTAACTGCTGCATGACGCTGTTAAGCCTTTCAACATCAAGCTCACCTGTCAGGCGCAGAACCGCCGGCATGTTATAGCTCGTTTGCGCATCCTCAAGCTGCTGAAGCACGTACATCCGTTTTTGCGGTGAAGAAACAGGATACGTATCTTGTTTCTCTGCCGGGCTGATACTTGCGGCTGTCCCTTTTTCAGCGGAGGCAATCACCTGTGCCAAGCCCTCAACCGTCGGTGACTGGAAGAGATCCTTGAGTGACAGCTCAACGCCCAGTTCCTGATGAACCAAGGCAAGCATCTTCATGCCTGCTAATGAATGTCCGCCAATGTCAAAGAAGTGGTCATAAGCGCCGACTTGTTCTGCCTGAAGTACCTGTGCCCAAATGTCCGCGACTTTTTGTTCCGTTCCATTGCGTGGCGCAACATATGAAACACCTCTTGAAACGTTGGCATCAGGAATCGGCAGCGCTCTCCGGTCAATTTTTCCGTTCCCTGTCAGCGGCAGCTCGTCCATTTGGATAAACACCGCAGGAACCATATATGCCGGCAAGTCCTTCGCAGCATGCTCTCTCATCTCTTGTGATGAGATGTCTCCCTCTCCGACATAGTAAGCACACAACAGTTTATCTCCCGCTCCTTGATCAACGGCAAGCACAACACTTTCCTGAACACGATCATGGGTTTGCAGCTGATGTTCGATTTCTCCAAGCTCGATGCGCTGTCCGCGAATCTTCACCTGATGGTCGATTCGCCCGATAAATTCGATGTCGCCATTCGGCAGCCATCTCGCAAGGTCTCCCGTTTTATACATGCGTTCGCCGGATGTAAACGGATGGGGAACAAATTTCTCCTCAGTCAGTTCTGGACGGTTGTAATAGCCTTTCACGAGTCCTTCGCCGCTGACGCAAAGCTCTCCGGCAATCCCGGCAGGCTGCACGTGTCCCGTACGGTCAAGAATGTATACTTCCGTATTGCTGACCGGTTTTCCAATCGGAACAGACAGCGTGTGCTCCTCCAATTCATCAACCGGATGATACGTCGCGAAAACCGTGCTTTCAGACGGTCCATACATGTGAAGAAGCTTGCCCTTTCCAACCGTTTGCAAAGCTTTTCTGACATGCTCAACCGAAGCCCGTTCCCCGCCAAACATAATCTTGCGAAGCGTTGACAAGCATGCCGGATTCAAGTCCACAAGCAAGTGGAACAAAGCGGTTGTAATCATGAGAATGCTGATGTTCTCCCGTTCAATGACGCGGGACAGGCGAGCCATGTCCAAAACGGTTTCCTTCGGTATCAGCACCAGCTTGGCTCCGTTTAACAAAGAGCCGAACATATCGAACATAAACGCGTCAAACACGTAATTGGAAAGACCGAGAATCGTATCCTGTTCTGTAATGCTGAGATAATTCGTTTCCTTCACCGTGCGGAGAATATTGGCATGTGTCACGATATTCCCCTTAGGTGTTCCAGTCGTTCCAGAAGTATACGTCAGGTTGGCCATTGCTTCAGAATCAAGAGGCAGTGCGAGATTTCGCGCATCGGCATGATAGCTTTCTTCCTCATCGGATAGCACGATAACGCCCTTAAATTCCGCTTCTTCCGCCAAAGCCTTTAATTTCCTCTGAGTGAGAAGCACCTTTGCTCCGCTGTCACGGAAGAAATGCTGCATCCGCTGAATCGGATGTTCCGGATCAATCGGAACATAAGCCGAACCTGATTTTAATACTGCCAAGATCGACACAATCATATCCATTGACCGCTCGCATAAGACAGCCGCTGTCCTGCCTTCGCCAGCTCCAAGAGAAAGAATGCCGCGGGCTAAACGATTGGCCCGTTCATTCAGTTCACGATAAGTGAGTGATTCGCCTTCATATTGAAGCGCAGTGTGGTCTGGCGTATTCGCCGCTTGCTCCTCAAACAGCTGAACAATTGTTTTGTCTTTCGGATAAGGTGTTCTGCCCGGGTTAAACTGCTGAATTTGCGAAGCAGCCTCCTCTTCAGAAAGAAGCTTATACTCGGAAATCGGCTTCTCCGGATCAGCCGCAGCATCTTCAAGCAAACGCGCAAAATGCGTAAGCAGCCTGTCTGCCGTGCTTTGTTTAAACAGCTTTGTGCTGTAATCCAAATCAAGCTCAATGCCTTCATCGGTTTCTCTCGCCTGCACGGTCAAATCAAATTTGGCAATCTTGAAATTGGTCTCATGAACAGACAAGGACAGATCGCCGACAGCCGGAATGCCTGCTGTCGCATTTTGAAGGCTGAACATCGTGTCAAACAGCGGATGCCTGCTAACATCACGCGGGATGTTCAAATCTTCAACAAGCCACTCAAACGGATAGTCCTGATGAGAAAAGGCATTCAGCATCCGTTTGCGGACACGCGAGATCAATTGGGTAAACGTCTCATCTTGCTTCACCTCACTGCGAATCGCAAGCGTATTGACGAACATCCCGATAATGCCCTCTGTATCGGAGTGATTTCTGCCCGCTGACGGTGTCCCGACAATGATGTCATCCTGCCCCGTATACTTTGACAAAAGCGTATAGTAAGCGGACAGCATCACCATATATAAAGTGGCGCCGTTTTGTTCAGCCAAACGATTGAGGCGATCCTTTACCCCCGCATCCAGCTTGATTGACACCCGATCCCCTTCAAAGCTTTGAACAGGCGGTCTTGGGTAATCGGACAGAAGCTGAAGCACCGGGAGCTCGCCTGCAAAGACTTCCTTCCAATAAGCCTGGTCCTTCTTGTACCCTTCAGCAGCCTGTCTGCTTTGCCATACAGCGTAGTCCTTATACTGGAGACGAAGATCAGGAAGCTGTTCGCCTTTATAAATGCGTGCTAACTCCTCCAGCATAATGCCAATGGATACACCGTCAGAAATCAAATGGTGCATGTCAAACAGCAGCATATGACGGTTCTCTTCAAGCCCCAGCAAACCGATTCTGAACAGCGGAGCTTTCGCCAAATCAAATGTCCGAACGAACGAAGCCATAATTGCCTCATCTGAGCGGCCGCCTCTTTCAATCATTTCGATGTTGAAATCAACGCTATCGTGAATTTTCTGTCTCGGCGTGCTGTTTTCAAGAACAAATGATGTTCTCAATGACTCGTGGCGTCGGATTAATCCCTGAAATGCGCGCTCCAGCTTTTGAATATCTAAAGGCCCTTCCAGAATTGCTGCCGCAGGCATGTTGTAGCCGACTCCCGCATCCTCGAACTGGCTGACGATATATGTTCGCTGCTGTGCCAATGAAAGCGGGTAATGCTCCTGTTTTTCAGCAGGTTCAATCACCGCAAAAGCTTTGCTTTCTCTGTGATCAGCTTCCTCTGCAAGAGCCGCAATCGTCTGATGCTCAAACAAAAATTGAAGCGGAATCTCAATGCCTGTTTCCTTATGAATCTTTGTTAAAAGGGTCATGGCTTTCAATGAATGTCCGCCAGTTTCAAAGAAATTGTCAAAGATCCCCGCCTTCTCAACGTTCAGCACGTCCTGCCAAATGGCTGCGATTGCTTTTTCAGTCTCATTTCGAGGCGCTGTATAGGCAGTGCCGCTGACAGCCTTCACTTCTAGTGCAAACAGCTTGCGGCGGTCGACTTTGCCGCTTGGCGTAAGCGGAATTTCTGTCACTTCTGTAAAGTAAGCCGGCACCATATAGTCAGGAAGCTGTCTGGCCGCATGCTCCCTCAAGCCGGCTGGCGCAAATTCGCTTCCAGGCTTCTGCACAACATATGCGCAAACCTCAAGGTTTCCCTGCTCGTCAGGGCGTGCCAAAACAACGGCTTTTGCAACGTCTGGCGCCTGCTGAATCACGGCTTCAATTTCCCCAAGCTCAATCCGGTATCCGCGGACTTTGACCTGGTCGTCCTCTCTGCCTAAATATTCAATTGTTCCATCTGGAAGCCAGCGCACCACGTCCCCGGTCCGGTACATGCGATCGCCCGGCACGAATGGATCTTGTAAAAACTTCTCTTCCGTTAATTCAGGCAAATGTAAATAGCCTCGGCCCACACCGTCTCCCGCGATATAAAGCTCACCCGCCACGCCTTCAGGCTGCAGCCGGCCTTTTTGATCCAAAATATATAAGCGGTTATTCCCCAGCGCTTTCCCGATCGGCACATACGCTGATTGAACTGCATTCTCAGGGATAACCGGATGAACAGACGCGTCAACGCACGTTTCAGTCGGCCCGTACACATTAGTCAAACGCGGCGCTGTGCCGGCTTCTTTAAACAGCTTCAGCAGCTTGTCCGCAACAACAGATGACAGGCCTTCTCCTCCGATCAGCATGTGCTTCAGTTTTAGGCCTTCAAAATCGCCTGCTGCTGCCAGCATTTGCAAATGAGCCGGTGTTCCGTCCGTCGCCTCAATGCTGTTCTTCCGATAATATGCAGTAAGGGCGGCCCCGTTCGTCACTGTTTTCTTCGGTACGATATAAAGGGTTTGGCCCAAAAGAAGCGACGCGAAGATCTGCTTCACTGACGCATCAAAGTGGAACGGCGCAAGCAATGCCATCCGCAGGGTTTGGCTGCCGCTTTGATAAATCGTCTGCTGCAGAGATTCAACCAAATGATGAACCTGGCGATGCTCGATCATAACGCCTTTCGGGCGTCCGGTTGTTCCCGATGTGTAAATAATGTAGGCAAGGTTCCGAGCGTTCACATCTGCATTCAGGCTTTCTTCTGCACCTTCTGCAATTGCCTGATCTAAGTCAATCAGCTCAGCATCGGCTTCAGGCGCCGCAACCTTCGATTCAGTCAGGATGAAGTCCGCCCCGCAGTCCTCCAAAATATATTGAATGCGCTCACCAGGAAAACCCGGATCAATCGGCACATAGGCTCCGCCGGCTTTTAAAATCCCCATGATAGCTGTAATCATCCGTTCAGAGCGTTCAATCAAAACCGCGACAGGACTGTCCGGGCCAACCCCTTTTTGTTTCAGCACATTGGCGATGCGTGCAGATTGCTCATGTAACGTTCGATAGGACAATGTACGACCTTCAAATACAACCGCTGGATGATCTGAAAGCTGCTCAGCCTTTTCTTGGAACAGTTCCGGGATCGTCATGTCCTTACGGTAGCTCACAGATTTACCGCCGGCCCTCGCAAGCAGCTTCTCTTTCTCCGCATCAGAAATCATCGTTAATTCATCAATTGTATGTTCTGGATGCGTTAACGCGTTCTCCAGCATTGTAATCATGCGCTCACAAATCATGTTGATTTCTTCACGTGAAAATAAATCAGTGCGGTAATCAAAATCTATGGTGAGTTTCCCAGTATCCCATCGATCCTTTACATGAATTGAGACATCATTTAATCCGCTGCCGCTGAAAATCGGCTCAGTCAAAAAGGCAAGATCCTCTTCTTTCTGCCACTGCATCACTTGATATTCAAGAGAAACCGTGAACAGCTTGGTCAGAGAGCTCTTTGTTTCACGCAAATCGTTGATCAGGAGATTATACGGGTACTTTTGGTGGCGGAGTGTCTTCATGAGATCCTTCATCCGGTCTTTGACAAATTCTGAAAACGCCTGCCCGCCGTCAATGTTTGTCCGAAGCGGAACCGTAGAAACAAACATGCCAAGCATCTGCTTCTCTTTCGCATTTGTCCGGTTGCCCATAAAGGTTCCCGTCACAACATCATTCTGGCCGCTGACCCTGTACAAATAGGCGGCGAGCAGCGATTGAAATACCGAAAGAACACTGACTTTATTCGCCTCACAAAACGACAGAATCTGCTGATGAAGCGCTTCAGGCACATCTTTAGAGAACCTCTCAGCATCTAAACTTCCCCCTGCGGATGCATTCCGTTTCAAGGAAACAAGTTCAGGCACCGATTCAAATTGTTTGTTCCAAAACGCCTTGTCCTTTTCAAACCGCTTCGATTGAGCATATTCCTGTTCAGATAAAACATGATCGATAAATGAATGCGAGATTCCTTCTTTTGTCTCTGAGCCGCTGGCTAATTCTAAATAAATGTGCATGATCGCATTCCCGAGAATATTCATGGAGATACCATCAGAAATCACGTGATGAACATTTGCGTAAAACCACACTTCATTTTCCTTTATGGTGAACAAGGAAAAACGGAACAAATCACAATCGTATAGCGGCAAAGGTTTCTTCGTTTCCTCCCGGCTCCATTGTGAAATAAACTCTATCGCATTCGGATCTTCAGTAGTGTCAGTATGTTTTATATCAACAGGCCGATACTCGCTAATATATTGAACAGGCTCTCCGTTTTCATCTAACCGCAACCGAAGGCGCATGGCGTCATTTCTGCGAATAAACTCTTGAATCGCCTGCTCAACAAGCACATAATCAATCGCATCAGCTGAAACCAGCTTGCCAATCCCTGCAAGATTTGAAATGCTCGTGTGAGGATAAAATTTTTCTGTGTACCAAATTCGTTTTTGTGCATCCGTTAAAGGGTAAAAAGTTATTTCCATATTGTCATACCTCCCCTAATCTTTATAAGCAGTGAACATGTGCAACGCATTTTCTCTTTCTTATCCATATCAGCTTTTAATTCTTATGAACTAACAGCCGAAATAGCCCAAAGTACTACACTTAAAAAGCAGTGCTTCCAATCAAAAAACAGATGGCCGCTATTAAAGCAGGCTGCCGTCAGTCAGCATTGCGGCGTTTAACATAAGCGGATAAAGACCGCAAGACCCCACCC
>NZ_JAVAXX010000440.1:0-3601 GCF_042709275.1 Bacillus sp. LR_5
TTTGTTGAATAATATCAAGATGAGTCAAGTTTCATGTGATGGTTCACTCAAGAGTTATGTTTTTTACATATCAAGGGGAAGATGAGATATTTTTGTTTCATCTTGAAACTTTTTGAAAAGTCCGCTGTCTAACCGAATGAGGCCTTAATAAGAAGTAAAGGATTGTTGTTCGTGTTGGAGTTATTCAGTCATTATGTATTGCATTTCGAACGTTATTTTATATTAAGCAGACAAAGCACCCTGCTGATTCAATGGTCAATTGTTGTTCTGGCGGGCTTATATCTTTTGGTGCATCATCCCAAAATAAACCGGCAGCGCACAATGTTCTTGGCGGGTGTTATATTGCGGATTGTGCTGCTGGCGGGAGTGTCTGTTGAACTTATTCACCAGGTGCAATCAACAAACTTCACCAGCGCTTACTTAAGAGAGGACGGAAAAGAACTGCCGCCGCTGCTGCATTTTTTGTTATACGGATATGTGCTGCTGACGGCTTTTCACTATATGCTGATGCCGCGTGATCATGGCGGAAAGGGTAAGTTTTATACGTTCGACCTTGCCGTTGTCAGTTTGCCGATCGTACAAATGATTTTTAGTTTCTTTTCGTATTGGAAGGAATACCCGGATGGGATGGAGCCGATTGCATTCGTGTTTCTGTTTTTCATCATCACTCTTCCCATTGCGTTGAATGTAGTGTTTTTCAAGCTGTATTGGAGAACGGATAAGATCTTACTAGGCTTATTTTATACGCTGATTATCGGACTGCTTGTCTTGCTGCTTGCGCCATATCCCAATCAAATCTCAAAAGATTATGGTGCAGTAATGCCATATACGATTTATTTGGCAATGGCGGGATTTTTGATGAGCTATCATCTGTTCCAAAAGTCAGGAAAGGTTTATGTGCGTGTGAATAAGTGGGTGACGATGGCTGTCATGGTGTTTTTTGTCCTGCTGTTAAATCCGATATATAACATAGGAACGGCTGCTTTCGCTGTATCAAAGCCAGCAAATGTCCATGATTCATTCAATTTTGTCGGGGAGCACATTTCATCAGAAAAAGCGGAACAGATACTAAAGTCATTTTTTCCTACGGATGAAACACTTTATTTGCATGATACAAACATGGATGTGCATTATTTCTACTCATTTGAAAGCAAAGGTTACAAAGCTGAGGTAGATGAAGTATCGCAGCTGATTCGTAATTATGAATACTTACAAAAAGCACATGGGAAAAAGCTAACGAATCAGGAGTACAAGCGGAAGTCCATCGCTTTCCTTGAGCGACACGGACGTGTGTTACATAAGGATCATATCGAAACAAAGGTATCAAATGAGGACGGCCAGACAGTCGTACGTATATACCTGAAAAACCAGCTTCATAAAAAAGATCATGCTGATGATGGCGCGGTATTTTATTGGGAAAAGGAAACCTTAATGGGTTTTAGTGAAGATCCATCGATTTACCAGCTTGACTCTCTTCTGCATGTTCATATAACGGAACAAGACATTCAAGACAAAGTGGAACAAATGTTTACAGCGCTGAACATCTCAAAACAGCCTTATCAGATCACTGATATTGAAAGCAATAGCCTGCTCGGAAGCATGGTGAGAGTGGAAACAAAAGGTGGAATTGTTTTGGAATTTGAGGGCGAATCAGGTTGTTTACATAGTCTTTCGCTTCCGATGAAAAAGAATATCTCAATGGCTAACAGCCGGATGCAGCATCAGATATTATCGATCTTCGATGCTCGTGGATCAGAAAAGAAGAAAAAAAGCAGTCAGGGTGACATGGTGATGTATACTGATTCTTCTAAAACATATGAGTTTTTTGAAGATCAAGGTCAGCTAAACGTTTATGTATACAGCGATACACCTGATCAGTCATTCCCTTATACGTATCGTAATGGAACATTGGCTTACGAAAAGGTAGCTTCTCTATATCAGGATGTTATTTACAAAAAGCGTATGCGTCCGATTATCGTTCAAAGAGGGGATGAACGGCATTATGCATGGCTGATCATTATTCAGCCGTTTGGTTCAAATCGCCATGATGCCTATGTAGTGGATGGAGAAACACAAGAGGTGAAAAGTCTTTATGAATCATAAAGAAAAAGAGTCTGTTTTTGTAGACTTATACGACCTGTATAAAGAAGGAGAGCTAGAGGATGAATCAATGGAATGGATGAAACAGCATGAATCCCTATTTCAAAAGAATGCGGAAGACTTAAAGAGTAAAACTTGTTTAAAGAGAAGTCCCGGTGCTGAAGAAGAAAGCCAAATCAGATATATGAAAGTATACCTGTCTTCCATGTATATCTGTTTCATTTTATTGGCCATTTGGATGACGGTGTGGTTTTACTTTTAATGAAGCATAGGGATTCCATTGAGGACTTGTATCGGCAGTATTATCAAGAAATTTTAAATTATTTATTCAGAAGGACTCATCACCTTGAAACAGCCAAGGACTTAGCGCAGGACACGTTTGTAAAAGCTCTTAACGGTCTGGCTTCGTTTAGGGGGCATTCTTCCATCAGAACATGGCTCTACACCATTGCGCATCATACCTTTATCAATTGGTACCGAAGGGATGTCAAATACCAATTTACTGAAATCAGCAAAAATGAAGGGTTAACGCAAACAACTTATGACCAGCCTGAACAGTATCTGTCACGGACGGTGAAAAGCGAAACACTGCGGCAGGAGCTCCTGAAGTTAAAAGATCAGCATCAATCCGTTTTGATTTTAAGAGAATTCCAAGAGCTTTCTTATGAAGAAATCGCTGAGATATTAGGATGGAGTCTTTCTAAGGTGAAAACCACATTGCACCGGGCTAGATTAGAGCTAAAGAAAAACATGACGAAAAGTAGAGAGGAGGAGCGGATATGACCTGCTTTCTAGTAAGAGACCTGCTTCCTCTGTATCTTGAAGGTGATTGTAAAAGAGAAACGGAACACGTTATAGAAGAGCATTTAAAAATGTGCAGCAGCTGCAGAGACATGTATGACACGATGGCTGAGCCATTTGAATTGGAAAGCGAACAGGCCGTTGAGGAGGCTTATCTGCCGGAAGAAGAACTGCGTTTTAAACAGAGGTACTATGGATTACTGATCATGAAAGCTGCCTGCTGGTTTGGAGCGGCGGTTGCCATGATGCTGATCATCAAACTGCTGATATAAAAAAAGCGCTTGTCCGATTCCGGCAAGCGCTTTTTTACATTAAGCCTGGGGATGAATCATATCGTAAATAGCGGCAAGCTGTTCTTGTGACAGGGCACTGAAGAGTTTTTCATAAACGTCAGCTTGCAGTGGCGTTGCACCTGCTTGTAGCGCTGCGTCTTTATCATAGCTGTACACATCATCTTGTAGCACAATGGCTGCTTGAAGAATGTGAATCTTGAGAGAAACAGCGGAGAAAAATTGTTCAAGTGCAAGTGCTTCTTTTTCTGTGAAGCCAAGTTCAACTGCTTTTTCTGTATCAAATTTGTAATTTCCATCCTCGAGATACACACATTGTGAAACAATGCTGAAAAATTCTGATGTCGATTCCCAGAGTGTAGCAATTACCTGAGCCTCTTCTTTTGTCATTCCTAACTCGACAGCTTTTT
>NZ_JAVAXX010000441.1:0-3598 GCF_042709275.1 Bacillus sp. LR_5
GAAAATGAAATAAAAGTACTATAAATCTGTAACAAAAAAGACCTCTGTGCAGGACAAAGGTCTATTTCTCAAATTGGCTTTCATATAAGTCACTGTAAAATCCTTTTTGCCGAATCAGCTCGTCATGGCTGCCTTTTTCAATCATTTCACCGTCTTTTAGCACCACAATCTGGTCCGCTCTTTGAATGGTGTTCAGCCTGTGGGCAATGATGACACTTGTTCTTCCTTCCATTAAACGGGCGAGCGCTTCTTGAATGTTGACTTCTGTTACGGTATCAATGTTGCTTGTCGCTTCATCCAAAATGAGAAGAACCGGATCGGCAAGCACCGCCCGCGCTATAGAAATCAACTGCTTCTGTCCTTGACTGATGCCCGAACCGTTTTGCGTCAGCACGGTGTCATACCCTTTTGGCAGCCTTTCAATAAAGCTATGGGCATTTGCTGTTTTTGCAGCGGCTTCGACTTCCTGATCAGAAGCATCGAGCCTGCCATAGCGAATGTTTTCTCTGATCGTTCCCTGAAATAAGAAAGAATCCTGAAGAACAAACCCCATGTTTTTTCTCAGGCTTGCTCTAGTAAGGGTTTTAATATCTGTACCGTCGATTAAAATTTTTCCTTCGTTAGGCTCGTAAAAACGGGCGAGAAGATTAGTGACGGTTGTCTTCCCCGCCCCCGTCGGCCCGACAAACGCGATGGACTGCCCTGCAGGCACGGTAAACTGTAAATGCTTCAGTGTCTGCTGCCCTTTATCGTAACCGAAGGACACATCCCGGAATTCAATGCTGCCTGTTTGGATGGGCTGATGCACGGCGTTCTTTTCATCCTCGCGCTCTTCTTTTTCATCAAGCACGTCAAACACCCGTTCAGCGCCGGCGATTGCGGACAGCATCGTATTAAACTGGTTGGCCAGATCGTTTAAAGGGCGTGTAAATTGTCTTGAATACTCGGCAAAGACGACGATGGAGCCGATCGAGATCCAGCCTTTCAGCGCAAACAAACCGCCGATTGCCGCTATCATTGTAAAGCTTAAGTTATTCAAAGAGTTCATGACCTTCGGGATAAACCCGGAAATCGTCTGCGCCCAAAAGCCCGACGTCTTGAGTGCAGCGTTTTTTTCGAGAAATTCAGCAGTAATCTGCTTCTCACGTGAATATGCTTTGATGACCTTTGCGCCTGAAACAGATTCCTCAATATACCCATTCAGATCACCAAGGTTTTTCTGCTGTTCTTTAAACAGCTTTCCCGTTCGGTTGGTGATCCATTTCAGGCTCGCTGCCATCACCGGAATAATGGTCAGCGTAATCAATGTAAGGAGCGGGCTCATGTACAGCATCACCGCAATCGTCCCGACAAAGGTGATCACGCTTGACAAAATTTGAATGACTGACGTGTTTAAGGTAGAACTGACATTTTCGATGTCATTCGTCACCCGGCTCATCAGCTCGCCGTGCCGCTGTTTATCAAAAAATGGAATCGGCAGCTCATGCAGATGGGTGAACAATTCGCTTCTCATTCTGAAAACCGTGCCCTGCGAGATCGTAATCATCCAATAGTTTTGAAACCAAAGCGACAGGGACTGAATGATATAGATAGCGAGCAGAAGAAGCAAAACAGGAATCAAGCCGCTGACCGTTTTCCCGACGATAAAATGGTCGATGGCCTTTCCGATCACAAAGGGACCAAGGAGCCCGAATATGGCGCTGATGACAACCATCAGCATGACAAGTATGAGCAGTCCTTTTCTTTCAGCCAAGTAAGACCAGATTCGTCTCAGTGTGCCCTTTGTATCCTTTGCTTTCGCCCGCTTTTTCGCGCCTTCTTTTTTGTCAATTGGCAGTTTGGGATATTGGAAAGGCTTGCGGATGTCTTTTAGCATGACTCGCTCCCCTCCCTTCCGAATTGTGACTCGTAAATGCGCTTGTATAACTGAGATTCAGAAAGCAGCTCACTGTGAGTGCCTTTTTCAATCAGTTCGCCGTCCTCAAGCAGCAAAATCTGATCAGCTTTCATCGCCGTGGTTATTTTTTGTGTAATGATCAAAGTTGTGCAATGGTATGTGCTGATTGCTTCAAGCAGCTTTGCCTCCGTTTGCAGATCAAGCGCGCTTGTGCTGTCATCTAATAGAAGGATAGCCGGTTTTCGAATCAGCGCCCGCGCAATGGAAATCCGCTGCTTTTGGCCGCCGGACAGGTTGACGCCTCTTTGCCCCAAAACAGTGTCATATCCATTTGGGAGCTTCAAAATCGTTTCATGAATTTGCGCATGTTTGGCCGCATCCATTATTTCATCTAGTGAAGCATTTTCTTTGCCCCAAGCGATGTTTTCTTTGATTGTGCCGGAAAACAAGAGGACTTCCTGCGGTACATATCCAATTTGCCTGCGCAGCCCTTCAGCCGGAATATCTTGAACCGGCTTTTCATCTATGTAAATGCGGCCTGAATCCGGCTGATAAAGCCGCGGAATGAGCTGAAAAAGCGTGGACTTGCCCGAGCCCGTCGCACCGAGAATCGCGATCGTTTCTCTTGGCTTTGCGGAAAATGAGACATTCCTGAGCGCTTCTCTGTCCATTTCAGGATAGCGAAAGGATACATGCTGAAACTCAATCCGTCCTGACAAACGATCAGATATGGTGCCTTCCTCCCGCTCGTCGCCTTCTGTTTCAAGCACCTCACCGATTCTATCCCCTGAAGCCTTCGCCCGGGTGAAAATCATAATCAAAAACGGAAACATCGAAAGCGCGCCTGTAATTCGTGTTGCGTAGTTAATTATCGCAACAACATCGCCAACCTGAGTGCTTCCGCTCGTAATACTGTAGGACCCCGCCCACAAAATCAAAAGGATGCAGAGATTCATCAAAAGCATCAGTACAGGCATCGTGAATTCCACAAGCTGAAAGGCCGAAACCGTTTTTTCCATCAGCCTTGTGTTGGCTTTGATAAATCGTTTGACTTCGTGGCTGCCGCGAAGCAGCGCTTTGATCAGCTTGATTGCAATTAAATTTTCCTGCATGATGGTGTTCACTTGATCCAGCCTTTTCTGCACTGAGCGGAACAGTGCCCCGCCTTTCCTTAATACCCATAGCAAAAACAAGATCAGGATCGGAATGGTCACAAGCAGAAAAAACCCGAGTTTCACATTAACGGCAAGCGACAGCACAATGCCGCCTGCAATCATTAAGGGAGCCCGCAGCATAAACCGCAAACTCATAAAAATCATATTTTGAACCTGTGTGACGTCGTTTGTCAGCCTTGTAATATAAGAAGAGGACGAAAACTGTCCAAATGTGGAATAGGAGAAGGACTGGATTTTTTGAAAAAGCCCTTTTCTCGTATCATAGGAAAAGCTTTGGCTGACATGGGCGGCATAAAAGGAATTCAGCATCCCCGCCGCAAAGGATAACACGGTCAGCCCGATCATGACCGTGCCCCATATCCATACATGCCGCAGATCTTGCTTCAATATCCCATCGTCGATGATTTTTGCAATCAATAAAGGCTGCATCAGTTCAACTGCAAGCTCCGTCAGCATAAGAATCAGAGCAATTCCCGCCAGCAATGAATATGGTTTTAAAAACGACAAAGCCTTTTGCATGTAAAAG
>NZ_JAVAXX010000442.1:0-3591 GCF_042709275.1 Bacillus sp. LR_5
TTTTGATTTTGCCATTGACACGATAGCTAATTTTATTGAACAATCTAAGAGAAAATAAAGAGCAAAATTAGATTAAAAAGAACTTTCTTGTGGAATGTTTTGAACAAATCCATCTTATATTATGACCTCGCTTTCCTCCATTAAATCAATGGCTAGCAATGTTTCTAATTTAATTCAATTTCCCAATTAACAGAATAACACAAAATAACCATTAAATAATAATGTAAACATATAAGGAAAATCATTATATTAAGGACACTGGCGCTGGCCTTTTGAATTGAAATTTGATAAGATATCATAAGAGGTGCAACAGGAGGTTGTTTAAAATATGACTTTAAAAATTGATATCAAAGGTAGAGGCAAATATAAGCCGGCGTCTGATTATTCTATAGATGATGTAAAGAATGTACTAATGGAGAAGATCTTTGAGGAATCTTCAAGAATTATTAATTCTGATGATGATCTAGAAATCATTGAAAAGGTTGATTTTCGCACTGATAAAATAAATGTGCTTAGCCTGTTTTCGGGCTGCGGCGGACTCGACCTTGGATTTGAATTAGCAGGATTGGCTGCAATAATCGGTGAACAAGCAGCTATGGAAGCATTTAAAGATAAAGACCGATTTAATGAACTAAGGAATAAAAGCATCTTCCATACCATATATACAAATGACTTGTTTAAAGAAGCCAATCAAACATACAAAACAAATTTTCCAGGTCATGTTATACAGCACGAAAAGGATATAAGACAAGTTAAATATTTCCCAAAATGCAACCTTATCCTTGGAGGATTCCCCTGCCCTGGATTTAGTGAAGCTGGCCCACGTTTGATAGATGACGATCGTAACTTCTTATATTTACATTTTATTAGAAGCCTGATACAAGCACAGCCAGAAATATTTGTAGCAGAGAATGTTAAAGGCATGATGACTCTTGGAAAAGGCGAGGTTTTAAATCAGATTATCGAAGATTTTGCTTCAGCTGGCTATAGGGTTCAGTTTAAGCTATTAAATGCAAGGGACTATGGAGTTCCGCAACTCAGAGAGCGTGTTATAATTGTTGGCGTCAGAAAAGACATTAGCTTCAATTACAAATATCCATCTCCAACCCATGGTGAAGAAACGGGCCTAAAGCCATTCAAAACGCTGAGAGATTCTATAGGAGATTTAGTGACTGATCCAGGACCGTACTTTAAGGGGTCATATTCTTCTATTTATATGTCTCGTAACAGAAAGAAAAGCTGGGACGAGCAAAGCTTTACCATCCAAGCTTCAGGGAGACAGGCCCCCCTCCATCCAGGTGGCTTATCTATGAAAAAAATAGGAAAAGATAAGTGGGTTTTCCCTGATGGGGAAGAAAACCATAGAAGGTTGTCTGTAAAGGAAATTGCCAGGGTGCAAACTTTCCCAGATTGGTTTCAATTTAGTCAAGGAACAAACAGCCAGACTTCAATTAACAATAGACTAGACAAACAATACAAGCAAATAGGGAATGCTGTGCCAGTTTTGCTGGCTAAGGCAGTTGCTTCTCCTATTGCAAATTGGGCAATAAATTATCTCGAAAGCTCTCCAAATAATAAAATAAAGAACGAGAACGCAAGCTTTCAATTAGGACTTTTTTAAGTATCAAAACCAGTTAAATTGAATGCTTTCCTTTAATTAACTAGCCATCCCTAGCAAAATAACATGGCTAGTTTTTTTTTGTAAAGCTAGCTTTTGACAAGAAGGAGAACATACTTAAATATGTTTGCCAAAAAGAAGGATGGGCTTTATACCTCTCACTAATATGAAATTCTAAAAGAGCCCTTCAGGAATTTGTGAAAGGCTCTTTAATCACTAATTAATATTTATATTTCTCTCCAGCACAGCCACACACTCCACATGATTCGTATGCGGAAACATATCCACAGGCTGCACTTCGTGCGTCACGTACCCTCCATCTTCAAGCACCCGCAAATCTCTCGCCAGCGTGCCAGGATTACAGGACACATACACCACTCTCTTCGGCTTCATCTCAACAATCGTCCGCAGGAGGGCTTCGTCGCAGCCTTTTCTTGGTGGGTCGACGACTAGCGTATCAGCTGTAATGCCTTCTTCATACCATTTTGGAATCACAGTTTCCGCTTCCCCGACCGCGAACTCAGCGTTTGTGATGCCGTTGAGCTCGGCGTTTCGTTTGGCATCCTCAATTGCTTCCGGTACAATTTCTACGCCGTACACTTTTTTCGCTTGCTTTGCCAGAAATAAAGAAATCGTTCCGATGCCGCAGTAGGCGTCGATGACGGTTTCTTCCCCTTGAAGCTCAGCGTACTCAAGCGCTTTGTCGTAGAGCACTTTGGTTTGCTCCGGATTGACCTGATAGAACGATCTGGCGGAGATGGCGAATTTGACGTCTCCAATGAGGTCGTAGATGTATTCTTCGCCCCAGATGACGTTTGTTTCGTTGCCAAAAATGACGTTTGTTTTGTTTGGGTTGATGTTTTGCACGATGGATTTGACGTGCGGGAATTGCGCTGTGATGTCTTCGATGATCTTCGCTTTGTGCGGGAAGTCGCTTGTTCTTGTGATGAAGACGATCATCATTTCGCCCGTAACAACGCCGTATCTGACCATGATGTGGCGGAGCCAGCCTTTGTGGCGCTCTTCGTTGTAGGCTTTGACACCGTATTTGGCGCAAATGTCTTTGACAGCTTGGACGGCTTCGTCGTTTTTGGATTGCTGGATCAGGCAGGCGCTCATGTCGATGATGTCATGGCTTCTTTGCTGATAAAATCCGGCGACGAGTCCGCCTTCCCGTTCTCCTACCGGCACCTGTGCTTTGTTTCTATAGTTCCATGGGTCTTCCATGCCGAGTGTCGGGTGCACGGTGACGTTTGAAAGGTCCAGCTTGCCGATGCGTTCTAAGACGTCTTTGACTTGTTTCTGTTTAAACAAGAGTTGGCCTTCATAGGTCATGTGCTGAAGCTGGCAGCCTCCGCATTGTTTGTAAATCGGACACGGGGCTTCGGTTCTGTGCGGGCTTTCTTCCTTCAGCTCAATCAGGCGGCCGAAGGCGAAGCCTTTTTTGACACGTGTGACTTTGATTTGGGCTTTTTCCTCCGGCAGGGCGTTCGGCACGAAGATCGGGAAGCCTTGGACCTTTGCGACGCCCGCTCCTTCATGTGTCAAATCCTCAAATGTCACATCGTAGTATTCGTTTTTTTCAACTGGGGGGTTCATTTTCATGTATGTTCACCTCTTGTTTTAAGCGAAAGAAAAACTTGGCCTATTCAAGCCAAGTTTCAGCGTGTAGGCAAACCTTCGCATTCTTTGTCAATCCTGTGCTTCGGTGCTCACGTAAAAAGACCAGCGGCTAAAAACTAGAGCATCCTGCTCAAACGCCGCTGTCACCGCATCCTGCGGAAGTACGCTCCAATGCTCGTCCTTCCTAGACTTCAAAGGTTTTCAATCACGCTGAAAAGATGACAAAATCCTAAAACGAAAACTGTTTTAGGATTTTGTCAACATTCTGAGCTTGGCTTACAAAGCCAAGTTTTAGTCATCCAGCTGTTCCGCTTTCTCCTTCGGCATGACGACGTGAATGTGTCGATACT
>NZ_JAVAXX010000443.1:0-3565 GCF_042709275.1 Bacillus sp. LR_5
TGTACCGACACATTCACGTCGTCATGCCGAAGGAGAAAGCGGAACAGCTGGATGACTAAAAACTTGGCTTGTACAGGCCAAGTTTTTCTTTCGCTTAAAACTAGAGGTGATTATAGATGAAAATGAAACCCCCAGTAGAAAAAAACGAATACTACGACGTGACATTTGAGGATTTGACTCATGAAGGAGCGGGCGTCGCAAAGGTGCAGGGCTTCCCGATCTTCGTGCCGAACGCTCTGCCGGAAGAAAAAGCCCAAATCAAAGTGACACGCGTCAAAAAAGGCTTTGCCTTCGGCCGCCTGATCGAACTGAAGGAAGAAAGCCCGCACAGAACTGACGCCCCATGTCCGATCTACAAGCAATGCGGAGGCTGCCAGCTTCAGCACATGACCTACGAAGGCCAGCTCTTGTTTAAACAGAAACAAGTCAAAGACGTCTTAGAACGCATCGGCAAGCTAGACTTATCAAAAGTCACCGTGCACCCGACACTCGGCATGCAAGACCCATGGAACTACAGAAACAAAGCGCAGGTGCCGGTAGGAGAACGGGAAGGAGGACTCGTCGCGGGATTCTATCAGCAAAGAAGCCATGACATCATCGACATGAGCGCCTGCCTGATCCAGCAATCCAAAAACGACGAAGCCGTCCAAGCCGTCAAAGACATTTGCGCAAACTACGGTGTCAAAGCCTACAACGAAGAACGCCACAAAGGCTGGCTCCGCCACATCATGGTCAGATACGGCGTCGTTACGGGTGAAATGATGATTGTCTTCATCACAAAAACAAACGACTTCCCGCATAAAGCGAAGATCATTGAAGACATCACAACAGCGTTCCCGCACGTCAAATCAATCGTGCAAAACATCAACCCAAACAAAACAAACGTCATCTTCGGAAACGAAACAAACGTCATCTGGGGTGAAGAATACATCTACGACCTCATCGGAGACGTCAAATTCGCCATCTCCGCCAGATCGTTTTACCAAGTCAACCCCGAGCAAACAAAAGTGCTCTACGACAAAGCGCTTGAGTACGCGGAACTGAAAGGAGAAGAAACCGTCATCGACGCCTACTGCGGCATCGGAACGATTTCTCTATTTCTGGCGAAGCAAGCGAAAAAAGTGTACGGTGTAGAAATTGTGCCGGAAGCGATTGAAGACGCCAAACGAAATGCAGAACTAAACGGCATCACAAACGCAGAGTTCGCGGTCGGGGAAGCGGAAACCGTGATTCCAAAATGGTATGAAGAAGGCATCACGGCCGATACGCTTGTCGTAGACCCGCCAAGAAAAGGCTGCGACGAAGCCCTCCTGCGGACGATTGTGGAGATGCAACCGAAGCGGGTGGTGTACGTGTCCTGTAATCCTGGCACGCTTGCGAGAGACTTGCGGGTGCTTGAGGATGGCGGGTATGCGACGCGCGAAGTGCAGCCTGTGGATATGTTTCCGCATACGAATCATGTGGAGTGCTGTGTGTTGATAAAATTAAAAGAATAATGCGGATGGAACTGTTAGTTCTAAACACTTTCGTCAGCATTCACTTCACTTTGATTTATTTTTAAATATGCGATGCGTTTCAGAAGAAAAGGTATTATGGTTTTAAATTTGTCTAAACTCTTGTTAAAGTCGATTAGTTCTTTTTCAATCGACTATTCAAGTTCTCATGATAGCTGATGGATATTGTTTTCAAAAGTAGAAATAACTATCGATTAAAGTTAATCAATTAGTATCGAACTTTTTATACAGAGAGTAACGGACATTTAATAAAGCTAATTCAAAATGCCGAAGTTTTTCTTCAGTTGTTATAATTGCATTTGGTTTGTGGAACAAAAATGGTAAGAGAAAAGATGCTGCAAGATGAGTTAACTTACAGTAATGAAGCGTATCCTCTCATTATAAATACACCCTACTCCTCCGTGAGGGACGCTGATTAAATTATAAAGGTTTAGAGTGCTGCCAGAATACGTTGAACACTCTATTGTTCTTGTGAAAGATGGAAAAATGAAACTGGAAGGAAAAATTTTACGATTTGCTGTTTATTGGACAAGTGTTTAATATAATAAACAGGTTAAGTGATTATGATAAGGAGAACTAATTCAGAACCCAAGATTAAGATAACTGAAAGTAGCAGGTGTTTAGTATGTTTTTGAGCGGTACTTCTGATACTTTGGTAATATGTAGAATTAACAAGTGATCTTCTATTTGAAAAATAGTAGAACTTCTGCTGTTTTCAAATAGAAGATTTCGTATTTTTCCAAATTTAGTAGATTTTTTATCGGTGAACGGGCAAAAGACAAGGAGTGAGGATAAGAAAATTTTTAACGATAAATTATCAAGAGAATTCATTATAAAAACAAACAGTATTGAACGTACCATAATTCTTGCATCTAAAGAACAATATGGAAAAGATGTGAAAAGAGAATAGATAGATGTTGCTAATACTAGCAGACAAGTTAATAGAAGAGTTGCATTTGAGTATAAGAATTATCATGGTTTATTTGATTCATGGCTTAGCTAGATGAGCCCCTTGAACTTGTACTTTGGGTCAAACCAAAGTACTTTTTTATTTCTGGAGGTGGGGAACCAGCTATAAAATCGGAACATTCGTTCTTGAAAATGAAGAACTTTTACTTAACTAGAATGGTTTTATGATATATAATTGTTCTGGAGATAATCATCCAGAAGTATGTTTGGAAAGGATGTATAGTTAGTGGCATACGGAAGACATGAGAGTTTTTATCTACGAGATAAATGGCTTAGTAAAGGTATGAAAGCAATTAGTGAGGATTCACGTTTTTTCTATGATAAAGATGGTTTTGAAAAGATTGGCCTTGGAAAAAACATGGTTAGATCATTACGGTTTTGGTTATTAGCTATGGATTTAATGCAAGAGACAAAAGGGAAATCCCATATCTTAACCGATTTAGGAAAACTTATTTATAAATATGATCGATTACTGCAAAAGAATGAAACAGTATCCATTCTACATTACCATTTGGTCCGAAACAATAATGATTTAGCAACTGTTTTCTATTGGTATTTCAATATTTATAAGGAGACAGTTACTCAAAGAACGGAACTGAAAAAATCTTTTAGAATTTGGGTTAAAAATCATGAGACAAAAGCTGTTTCAGAAAATTCTCTAGATAGGGATATAGATGTTTTGGTTCAGTTATATACAAAAAACGCAAATGAAAATGATCCGGAGGATTTCATTTTTTCTCCGTTTACTAAGCTAAATCTGATTAGAGAGGATACTTCAGAAGAGAAAAACGAAAACATCAAGAAGACTTCTTCAAATGTCGAGGAAATAGGATTAATACCTTTGTATTATGTTTTATTAATGTACGCTCAAGAGCGTGATTTGGAACTTATTAGCCTTGACGAAATCCTTGATGAAGAATTGTTATGGGGAAAGGTGTTCAATCTCTCAAAAAATAAAATAATTGATGCACTAAATAAGTTAACAACTCACCGTAAGTTTGCACTTGAATACGTGCGTACAAATAATTTAGACAATGTAAAAGTGCCGAAGATTGCCCCACTTGATTATCTTCAGTATGAGT
>NZ_JAVAXX010000444.1:0-3540 GCF_042709275.1 Bacillus sp. LR_5
AAACATGGTTTGCATCCTTTTCAATAAAGGTTTAAAATAATAAATATCTTGAAATCGAGATAAATAGGAGTGAGAAAATGAAAACAGAAGGATTGCACCATGTCACAGCATTCGCCAGAGATCCGCAAGAAAACTTGCGATTTTATACAGAAGTGCTTGGGCTCAGGCTTGTTAAAAAAACAGTAAACTTTGATGATCCCGGAACGTATCATTTTTACTTTGGGAATCAAAACGGAGATCCCGGTACAATAATGACCTTTTTTCCGTTCCAAGGAAGCGGACAGGGAACGGTAGGAAAAGGCCAAGCGGGCCGGGTGTACTTTTCAGTTCCCTCAGGCTCCCTGTCTTTTTGGAAGGAGCGTCTTGAGAAAAGCGGGCTGAGCCTAGAGGAAAAAACGTTGTTTGGTGAAAAAGGTCTTATTTTTGATGATACAGAAGACCTTCCGCTGGCGATCATGGAGGATGCGAAAAGCGGCAAAAGCGAGTGGACGCCTGACGGGATCACAACAAATGAAGCAATTACGGGAATGAAAGGTGTGCTGCTATATTCCTACGACCCGCAGGCGACCATACAATTGTTAATGGAAAGCTTTGGATACACCAAAGTGGCCGAAGAAGACCAGATTGTCAGACTGGCAACCTCAGCGGCCGTCGGCGGTGTCATTGATGTCCATTTATACCCTGAAAAAAGAGGAGTCGGAGGATATGGTACGGTACACCATGTAGCGTTTCGGACAAAGAAAAAGGAACAGGCGAAATGGCTGCCGATTATTGCTGAAAACCATCTGCCTTCGTCAGAAATTCTCGACAGGGAATACTTTACATCAGTTTATTTCAGGGAGAAAGGCGGTATCTTATTTGAAATTGCCACAGATGAACCGGGCTTTATGACAGATGAAACGTTTTCTGAGCTAGGGACTTCCTTAAAACTGCCTGAATGGCTGGAGAAACATAGACACCAAATTACAGACATTTTACCTGAACTTTAAAAGGGGGAATTTATAATGAAGCATATTTATGAAAAAGGAACATCTGACAACGTACTTTTGCTGTTGCATGGCACGGGCGGTAATGAACACGATCTGCTTTCATTGGGGCGGTTTATAGACCCTAATGCCCATTTGCTTGGTGTCAGAGGATCGGTGCTTGAAAATGGAATGCCGCGATTTTTCAAACGTCTGAGTGAAGGAGTTTTTGATGAAAAAGATCTTGTGGTGCGGACAAGAGAATTGAAAGATTTTATCGACGAGGCTGCAGAAACGCATCAGTTTGATCGCGGCAAAGTGATTGCAGTCGGTTATTCAAACGGCGCAAACATTGCGGCAAGCCTGCTTTTTCATTATAAAGATGTGTTAAAAGGGGCTATTCTGCATCATCCAATGGTTCCGATTCGGGGTATCGAGCTGCCTGATATGGCGGGGCTCCCTGTTTTTATCGGTGCCGGGAAATACGATCCTCTTTGCACGAAGGAAGAATCAGAAGAGCTTTACCGCTATTTGCGTGACAGCGGGGCATCAGCCTCCGTTTTCTGGCAGGACGGGGGCCATCAGCTGACTCAGCATGAAGCTGAACAGGCTCGTGAATGGTACAAAGAGGCGATTGTATAAAAAAACCTTAGTCCGGATTTCGGACTAAGGTTTTTCATATCCTTACAGCCAAGTTGATACTTTTGAAAGCGGCAGGCGGTTGCTTTGATGGGCAGGCTTCACTGCTTTGCCGATTGAAATAAGCATAACCGGAACATAGCGCTCACTGATATCAAATTGCTTTTGGAACTGCTCTTTGTTAAATCCGCCAATTGCGCAAGTGTCATAACCTTTTGCTTTTGCGGCAATCATAAGCTGCATAGCAGCTAAAGAAGCATTTAAGAAAGCGGAATCACGTGCGAATTGCTCGCTTTGGTAAGCACCGTTGATTTGGCCGAGCAATGTTTGTTTGATTTCATCCGTAATATAGCCTTGGCTTGCTAATTCAGCATAAACTTCTTCACCGTTTTCATTTGCCTTTAAATCGCCTAAAATGGCAACAACAGCAGAAGACTCAACGATTTGTTTTTGATTATACGCTACAGGAAGAAGCTCCGCTTTTGATTCATCGCTGTGGAATACTGTAAAATGCCAATGCTGAAGGTTCCAAGCGGAAGGCGCTTTAGCGGCAAGGTCTAATAGCTCAGTCAGCTCCTCCTTAGAGATCGGGGCATTTGTATCATATTCCTTTACAGATGCACGTGCTTTTAAAACATCCAGAGTATTCGTCATAGTGTTTCCTCCTTCGGATAAACGTGGTATGATAATAGAAAAGTTAGAAGCTTACTAAATGTAACTTGAAAGATTATTGTAATGGATCATTGAATACATGTCAATCAATAGATGAAGGGATGAAGGCTTGTGGGAAATACGATGTGCCCTAAAATGGAATCCGCATTCTCATTGCTGGGAAAACGATGGAACGGTCTGATCATCCATGTGCTAATGGATGGGCCGAAACGGTTTAAAGAGATAACGGAAACAATACCGATGATCAGCCAAAAAATGTTGGCAGAGCGCTTGAAGGAGCTTGAACAAAACGAGATTGTCGAACGGCAGGTTCTCCCTGAAACGCCGGTCAAAGTCATCTACACGCTGACTGAAAAAGGAACAGCGCTTCAAGCTGTATTTCAAGAGATGCAGGCATGGGCCGATCAATTTTGCGAGCCTGGTGACACAGTGTGTGAAGAAGAGAAATAAGGAAAGCGGCGTCTGAAAAAGAGCCTTTGTTTCCATGGTGAGTCATGTAAGTACGGTTCACACCCGTTTACATGACTTTTTATATTTGTCAGACTGATATTTCCGGATTGGCAAAAGTGTCATGTGCATATGAAGGGGATATATAAAATAGGAAATGATCAATAAGCTATAACATCTAACCTATTGTAAATGGGGATTATGATGTATCTTATTATGCAAATCAACAAAATTTTATATTTTCGGCCAAAACCCAGTCAGCTTCCAATTGGCATTTAAACCGGATATAAAAGGAAATCCAGGTTTTTCGTATTGCTGGATGCTTCTATACTGATGACTTCCGCATTTATGAAAAAAGAGAGAGCTTCTTTGGAGCTCTCTCTTTTTTTTTGTGGGGAGACGAAATCTTATAGTTTTCCATTCAAAAATTGCGCCTCACCGAGACCGAAACTCCAGTCTGCGTCACCATTCTCAGTAATAGATACCATGAGGTCTTCAGGGGAAATTCCGCATTTTTCTTCTAGCCTTTCAGCAAGCAGAGCATACAATTTTTCCTTTTGGCTTTCGGTTCTTGCTTTGCTTGTCATGCTAATGATGACCATATCCTTGGTTCTCTGAAACCCTAATCCCGTATCCTGGATTATAAGCTCGTTTGCGGGATGCTGATGGACAATTTGATAACGGTCTCTTTCCGGAACACCAAACGCTTCAACCATCGCTTGGTGAGCAGTATCTAATAACAATTGCAGCGATTTTTCGTCACGGCCTTCAATTACATCAAAACGCAATAATGGCATGTGTACTCCTCCTCTTGTGA
>NZ_JAVAXX010000445.1:0-3527 GCF_042709275.1 Bacillus sp. LR_5
GCGTAAAAATAAGCCCGCTGTCAGGTGGATTGGCCCCGCGTGTGCCGCTGCAATTGCGGTTTATATCGCCTTCATTATTTCTCCTCATTTCTTTGATCAGGCACAGCCTCAACAAAAAGAAGCGTCCCAAGAGAACGCAGTAACGAAAACTGAGACAGAAGACAGCCCAAAAGCTGCATCGTCCTTGGATCATACATCGTTTGTTGTACCTGAAAAGGAACAAGACAATTACATCACTGTAGCAGTTGCTGATGCCGATACATCCGCAATCATACCCGTCAGCATCCAAAAAACAAATGCAGACCAAACGATCCAGGATATGCTGTTTGAAAGTAGTGAATTGGGCATCCTTGATCATGCCATTACAATTCCAACCTTCATAGATGAAGTAGAAATAAAGGAAAAACCAAAGCAGAAGGAATTAAGTATACGAGTCCATCAGCCAGCTACGGCATTTTCTGTAAAAGATGATACACTGTTAAAAAAATTGCTTAAAGAATCCTTAAAATGGAGTCCTTATGAAAAAGTCAAATTTTTATCGGATCAAAATGAGACTGGGGTTCGGATTGGCTCATATGGCACTTTTACGGAAATTTCGATTCCCAAACAGTCAAAACGATCCTACTACTTGTACCAAAATAAACAAGGACAAGACTTTCTCGTTCCGTCAAATCATTCTTTTGATACAGTAAAAGAAGCGATTAAGGAAATGGAATCGAGCAGCCAAGAAGATACGACACCTCTTATTCAAGCGGGTGCTGTCCAATCTGTAACGAAGAAACAGAAACACTTATATATCCGCTTTTCAAAGGACTCAGAAGTTGAGGATTCTATTGCCGGTATTTTAATGATTGAGGGACTTCTTTTAACCGCAAAAGAGTTTGGCTTCACAGAAGTGACCTTTGCGGAAACCAGAACGAAAAAAATCGGCAAATATGACGTATCAGATGCAATTCCGGTGCCAGCTGCTCCAAATCCGATTTCCTTAAACTAAAAAGAGCCCTTTAAGGCTCTTTTTTAGTTGCTATTCATATAATAGAAATTTTCAAAAAAAAGTTGTACGTGTATAATAAAACAAGGTAACGATTGAAAGGATTTGAGATGAGTGAACGTGTTAACGATTAAAGGAGTTTCCATTGGGGAAGGGATGCCGAAAATCATCGTTCCGCTGATGGGAAAGACGGAAAAACAAATTCTGAATGAAGCAGAGGCTGTAAAATTACTGAATCCGGACATTGTTGAATGGAGAGTCGACGTATTTGAAAAAGCTAATGACAGAGAAGCGGTCACAAAGCTCATTTCTAAGCTTCGTAAATCTTTAGAAGACAAGCTATTTCTATTTACATTCAGAACCCACAAAGAGGGCGGGAGCATGGAGATGGACGAAAGCTCCTATCTTGCTTTGCTGGAATCGGCAATCCAAACAAAAGACATCGATCTGATAGACATCGAATTATTTTCAGGAGATGCAAATGTAAAGGCGTTAGTATCGCTGGCGGAAAAAAACAACGTCTATGTGGTGATGTCAAATCACGACTTTGAAAAAACACCTGTAAAAGATGAAATTCTTTCCAGACTTCGAAAAATGCAGGACTTAGGCGCGCATATTCCAAAAATGGCTGTTATGCCGAATGATACTGGAGATCTCCTAACACTGCTTGATGCGACGTATACAATGAAAACAATATATGCAGACCGCCCCATTATTACAATGTCAATGGCTGCAACAGGGCTCATCAGCAGGCTGAGCGGTGAGGTTTTTGGATCGGCTTGTACTTTTGGAGCTGGAGAAGAGGCGTCCGCACCAGGCCAAATTCCTGTTTCTGAGCTAAGGAGTGTCTTAGATATTTTGCATAAAAACACACGGGGATAGAACAATAAAAAAACTCAAGCTATATAGCTTGAGTTTTTTTAATTATGGCAGATCAATGAGCTTCACAGACACAATATCAGGGACATTTGTTAGTTCTTTCACAATTTTATCTTCCAGATGTCTGTCAAAGGAAAGCATCATGATGGCTTCTCCGCCTTTTTCCTTACGGCCAACCTGCATAGTTGCAATGTTAATATCATTATCTCCGAGAATACGTCCTACTCGGCCGATGACACCTGTTGTATCTTGATGCTGGATATACACCAAGTGACCAGTCGGATAAAAATCAATATTAAATCCATTGATCTCGACAATTCGTTCTCCGAAATGAGGAATATACGTAGCCGTTACAGTAAAGGTGCTGCGGTCTCCTGTCACTTTTACGCTGATGCAGTTATCGTATCCAGATTCAGAAGAGGAAATTTTTTCACTGAAGCTAATGCCGCGTTCTTTTGCGACACCCCCGGCATTGACCTCATTAACAGTAGAGTCTACGCGCGGTTTTAAAAAGCCTGACAGAAGGGCTTTTGTAATGAACGATGTTTCAAGTTTAGCAATTGTGCCTTCATATTGAATGGCAACATCCTGTACTGGTTCTTTCATGCACTGTGATACAAGGCTGCCAATTTTTCCTGCAATTTGATGGTAGGGCTTAATTTTAGCAAATTCATCTTTTGTCATGGCAGGCAGGTTGATAGCTGACATGACAGGCAGGCCTTTTGCGAACTGCAGAACTTCTTCTGACACTTGGGCGGCGACATTGAGCTGTGCTTCTTTCGTTGATGCTCCTAAGTGAGGAGTGGCAATGACTAATGGATGATCAACAAGTTTGTTGTCAACTGGCGGTTCGACTTCGAAAACGTCAAGAGCCGCTCCCGCAACATGCCCGTTTTCCAAAGCTTCGAGAAGTGCTGCTTCATCGATAATTCCGCCTCGCGCACAGTTAATTAAGCGAACGCCTTTTTTCGTTTTTGCAATCGTTTCTTTATTCAATAAGCCTTTTGTTTCTTTTGTTAAAGGCGTGTGAACGGTAATGATATCCGCACTTTCAAGCACTTCTTCAAATGTACGGCTGTTTACGCCGATTTTTTTCGCTCTTTCTTCCGTTAAGAAAGGATCAAAAACGTGCACTGTCATACCGAACGCTCTCGCACGCTGTGCAATTTCACTTCCGATTCGGCCTAATCCTACAATACCAAGCGTTTTTCCATAGAGCTCTGAACCCACATAAGCTGTGCGGTTCCACTCTCTGGATTTCACTGAGATATTAGCCTGCGGAATGTGTCTCATTAAAGAAGAGATCATTGCAAATGTATGCTCAGCTGTCGAAATGGTGTTGCCGTTCGGAGCATTGATCACGATTACCCCGTGTTTCGTAGCCTCATCAATATCGATATTATCGACACCGACACCGGCTCTTCCGACAATTTTTAAAGAAGTCATTTTGTTGAAAAGGTCTTCTGTTACTTTTGTCGCGCTTCGCACCAAAAGAGCATCAAAAGTATGTAATTCATCTTCTGCATCTGCTACGTTTTTTTGAACGATTTCAATAAAGTCTGATTCAATAAGTGGCTGTAAACCGTCGTTGCTCATTTTGTCTGAGACCAATACTCGAAACATCGTTAGATTTCCTCCTAAATTGACAAACTAAATA
>NZ_JAVAXX010000446.1:0-3525 GCF_042709275.1 Bacillus sp. LR_5
TCGTGACCTGATTCTTGAGCAAATTTTTCTGACTGGGTAATATTAGGGATGATTTGTAAGGAATATAAAGATTTAAAAGAATAGTTTTTATCCCAATTGTCTTGGGGACAGCCATTGGCTTGTAACTAATTTCGTAAAAGAAGCTCTGCATTTATGCAGGACTTCTGTCGTAAGTTTCATGGTCAGTATCAGGCATTGTTCTTTTCCAGTCTATATCTCGACACTGAAAGTAATGGAATAAAGCACCGAGAAGATTAGCATCATTTCCAAATTTGCATGCTTCTATTATTGGACGTACTTTTGCACCCTGCAATGAATTCATTATGATATCAATTTTTTTATTTATTTGTTTGATAAGATTTTCATTGCTGCTGACTGCGCCGCCAATAATAATTTTCTCCGGATCATAAACATACTGGAGGTTGAAAATACCCTTAGCTAAAGATAAATGAAAATCATCGATGGCTTTCATGCACTCCCGATCACCTGCTTCAGCTGCTGCAAATACTTGTTTTCCATCTAAATTCGATACATCGATTCCTTTAATTTCTGCAACCCGACGAACGAGAGCACCTATTGCAGCTAATTCACTCCATGTCCGGAAAGAAATATTGTTTATATCATCAACAGTATCCATGATCATATTGCCGAATTCTCCGCTGTGCAAGTTAGCTCCTTTATGAACTTTTCGGTCTATTACAACTGCACCGCCGATTCCAGAACCGATTACTACAAATAAAACATCATTGTTACCTACAGCTGTACCTTTCCAAACCTCACATAAAGCCGCACAGTTTGCATCATTTTCGATTTCAACTGGCAAACCGCTTTTGTTTTGAATTATTTCTTTTATATTAGGGCCGTGTATACAAGGGAGGGCACTGGTTCCCCCTATAATGCCGGTGTCGCTATTAACTCCCCCAGGACTGCTGAGAGCAATCCCGGAAATCTGGTACTTATCTTGATTTTTTCTCGTTACTTGTAACAATTCAGAGATGAACTTTTCAAAATCAAGGGGTGAAGAAGGAAATGAACCCCTGGTAAGAAAATCACCATTTTCATTAATAACAGCATATTTAATCGCACTGCCGCCTATATCAAAAACCATGTAATTATTCATAGGTATCCCCCTTTTTACAACGCAGTTTCTACTTCCTTCAGTACAAATATCTCGGAAGAGAAGTCACCTGGCAACTCCCTTTGCCAATATTCATAAGCGCGGTCTGTGTAGTCCTCAGCTAAAATAATTCCTATATTCATTAATTCATCACCGTAATGATTGCTGCCCCGCTCTTTAATATGATAAAGTTTCTCAGGGTTTAGGCCTTTTAATTTAATACGGTAGTATTTATCGTTTGGTTTTGCGAGGATCTTATAATATCCCACGATTGCTTCTCTTTGATCTTCTGATACAATCATCCAAGACACTTCGTTGGATTCAAAAGGGTTTTGCAGCCGGTAAAACTGTCCGTTACGAATTAGATTGCGTTTTTCTTTAAAGAAGGAAACCTGTTCTTTCACTTTTCTTTTTTCTTCATCATTTAGTTTTGTTACATCAAGTTCGTAGCCAAATGTGCCGAAATAGGCAACATTTGCCCGAGATTCAATCGGTGTGGTCCTGCCGACCTGATGGTTCGGAACAGCCGAAACGTGGCTTCCTATAGAATTTAGTGGATAAACCATAGAAGTCCCATATTGAATTTTTAATCGTTCAACTGCATCTGTGTCATCACTGGCCCAAGCTTGGGGAGCATAATATAGCATCCCCGGATCAAAACGAGCTCCTCCTCCTGCACAAGATTCAAACAAAATTTGTGGATGTTTTTGGATTAAACGCTCGTAAAGACTATAGACTCCTAGAATATACCGATGATAAACCTCCCCTTGTTGATCTGCAGCCAGGCTCATTGAATAAGCTTCTGTAATATACCGGTTCATATCCCATTTGATGTAGCTTATTTTTGTACCCGTGATAATCTCATCCATGAGCGAGAAGATATGATCGACCACTTCTTCTCTTGTAAAATCCAAAATAAACTGGTTGCGGCCATGTGAAGGCGAGCGGCCAGGAGTGGCGATAATCCAATTCGGATGTTCATTTAATAGCTTTGTACCTTTGCATACCATCTCTGGCTCAAACCACAAGCCGAATTTTAACCCTAATACATCTATTTTTTCAGATAAGCCTTTAATGCCAGTTGGCAATTTTTCTTTGTTTGTGAACCAGTCCCCAAGTGAACTTGTATCATCATGTCTTTCTCCAAACCAGCCATCATCCAAAACGAATAGCTCAATTCCTAAGTCCTTGGCCGCCTTGGCAATTGTTAAGATTTTTTCTTCATTGAAATTAAAATACGTGGCTTCCCAGTTGTTAATTAAGATAGGGCGGTCTTTATCACGCCAATTTCCCCTAACCAACCT
This sequence comes from Bacillus sp. LR_5, assembly GCF_042709275.1. NCBI lineage: Bacteria > Bacillati > Bacillota > Bacilli > Caryophanales > Bacillaceae > Bacillus > Bacillus sp. LR_5. Next base: position 2,422 of record NZ_JAVAXX010000446.1, read on the forward strand.
TGTACGGTAAAGCTCATGAAATGTTTGACTCATTCCGTTTAATCCTTGGTCAGAAAACACCATAACACATTCAGGGGTTTGGAAGGATTCTTTTGAATTTAATTTCCACTTAAAACAGAAAGGGTTAATTCCCATCATTACCCGGGTTACACTATATGCGTCTACTTCAACCTGGGCTAAAAAGTTACCGCTGTATACTAGGCTGAATCCATATACATCACCGGTGTGTTCAGTGGTATCCGGCCGCTTCAAAGCAAGAAAAGGATTGTGGACATGGCTGCTGGCACCTCTCGTGCTATAGACAGATTGGATTCCTTTTGATATTTTTTGCACTTCCATGTGAGCTTCACGGGCCCAAGCTCCTGCTAGATGAACCATTTCATAGTTGTCGTCTGGGAAATCAACATTCATGCTCATAGCATTATTAAGATAAAATGCTTCCTCACCGGTATTGATAAATCTAGAATTTCGGCAAATAACACTTCTATCCGCATAAATAGAATAACTTAAAATTAATTTGCTCTTTAAAGTATGATCCACTAATGTGATTTCGATGGTCTCCGCTTCACTCTCATTTTCTACATAAGTCGCAGGCAATTGATTGAGTAGGGGCTTTCCTTGAATAATTTCATAGCTTTCAAACTGAAAATTTGTAACATGGCTGCCTGCATCATTTGTTATCATATGGGCGGGATATCGATAGTCTGTAGTTCCAAAACTTGGGTATTCTTGTTTTATGTGTTCTAATGATGAAGTGTGATCGCCTTCAAACATATTGCAAGAAGGTCTTATTTCGCGCTCAATAAGATGCTTAAATGACTCCCGGTGTTTTATTTTTTTTCCATAATACAGGTGCTCTAGTTGCTTGCTTTTTTCTAACACCCTAAAAATATAACTAATATTTCGGTTGAAAAGATGAAATTCTTTCGTTTCCTCATTGACCTTAATCGGCATTACTATTCACCACTCCTTACTAATAATAAACCCTTATTTTAGAAAGCACTTACAAAATAATAGAGAAAATAAAAAGAAAGTTGCAAGCGACTTAAATTATAACAAAAACTATCAAAATAAACTATTTATTTTTTGACAATATAAACTTAA
>NZ_JAVAXX010000447.1:0-3525 GCF_042709275.1 Bacillus sp. LR_5
CGGACTCTTCATTTCTGAAAAAGTTCTTCAGCGCCTGAAAAACATCAGACTTCTGTTTTAAAATATAGTACTTAAATTTCTCGTCTTTCACATTTTTATATGCAGACATTAACGTTGAATGCCTGTTGTACTGATTGACCTCGCCGTAGCAGAAAAGATTGGCCTTCTTCATAATATCATTGACCAGTTTCACACAGCGCGCGTTATCAGATGTCAGGTTGTCACCGTCAGAAAAATGAAACGGGTAAATGTTGTAGCGGGCGGGATTGTACTTTTCGTCAATAAGCTCAAGCGACTTCCGGTATACGGAAGAACAGATTGTTCCGCCGCTTTCTCCCTTTGAGAAGAAGTCCTCCTCCGACACGACTCTTGCTTCTGTATGATGGGCAATAAATTCAATTTCAACAGTCTCATATTTCGTCCGCAAAAAACGGGTCATCCAGAAAAAGAAACTTCTGGCCATGTATTTTTCCCAAACCCCCATACTGCCGCTTGTATCCATCATTGCTAAGACGACGGCTTTTGACTCGGGCTTTGTTATGTCATTCCACGTCTTATACTTCAGGTCCTCCGGGTAAATCGGATAGAACGATGGCTTCCCTGACATCGCGTTTCGTTTAAAAGCTGACATCATTGTTCTTTTCTTATCAATATTACCGGTTAACCCTGTTTTACGGATATCATTAAATTCAATATCTGTATGAATGATATTGTCCCGCTCTTTTTGCTGAAGGTTTGGAAGTTCTAATTCTTTAAAAAGCGCTTCTTCTAAATCCATTAATGAAATTTCTGCTTCATAATAATCTTCGCCTGCCTGATCACCGGCGCCCTGCCCTTTTCCAGGCCCCTGTTTTTTGTCTGATCCATCCCGGGCCACAACATCTCCAACCTGGCTGTCGCCTTCTCCTTGCCCTACGTGTTTATTTTTATCATAGTTATAACGGATTTTATACTCATCCAGTGAACGGATTGGGATCTTCACTACATCTTTTCCATTAGACATAATAATACTTTCCTCAGTCACGAGGTCCGGAAGATTATTTTTGATCGCTTCCTGCACTTTTTTCTGGTGGCGCTGCTGGTCATCGAAGCCTTTGCGATGGAGGGACCAGTTTTCCTCAGAAATCAAAAAATGGCCGCTGTCATTTTGGGACATGAATTCCCCTCCTTAACCATTTGTGGTCGTGATACATACGTATTCCGGCTTGTGCCAGATTATGAAACAAGTCTTTCGAAAAGATTTATATTCATCATATGCACAAAAGCACGGTTAATTGACAAACTATTTAGAAAATGGGACAAAATAACCCGCCCTATTCGGACGGGTCACGTTGCTTATCGGTTCAGCAGGCTGCCGACATATTTCAGCAGCTCATTGGCACTCGTCGAGTTGTAGCCGTGTTCATCAATTAAACGGGCCACGACTTCATTTACCTTTTTCAGCTGCTGCTCATCCGGCGTTTTTGTTGACGTCGTAATTTTAACGACATCCTTCAGATCAGCAAACAACTTTTTCTGAATGGCTTCACGCAGCCTTTCATGAGAATTATAATCAAACCGTTTACCTTTTCTCGCATAAGCCGAGATACGGATTAAGATTTCCTCGCGGAACGCTTTTTTGGCGTTTTCCGAAATGCCAATCTGCTCTTCGATTGATCTCATCAGCTTTTCGTCAGGGTTCAGTTCTTCTCCTGTCAAAGGATCACGAAGCTTGTTTTTATTGCAATAGGCCTCTACGTTATCGAGATAATTGTCCATAAGTGTTTTAGCTGATTCTTCATATGAGTACACAAACGCTTTTTGAACTTCTTTTTTCGCAATGTCGTCATATTCCTTGCGGGCAGCAGAAATAAAATTCAAATACCGCTCCCTGTCCTCGCTTGAAATCGAAGGATGCTGATCAAGACCTTCTTTTAAGGAACGAAGAACATCAAGAGAATTGATCGACTCCATATTTTTTCTGATAATCGTTGAAGAAATCCGGTTGATCACGTACCGCGGATCAATGCCGCTCATGCCTTCATCATTATATTCTTTTTTCATATCCTCAACGTCGACAGAATTATATCCTTCCACACTTTCTCCATCATACAGTCTCATTTTCTTGACCAGATCGATATCCGACCGCTTTGGTTCTTTTAATCGGGTAAGAATCGAGAACATCGCAGCGACCTTCAACGTATGCGGGGCAATGTGAACATCCGATACATCGCTCTCTGCGATCATTTTTTCATAAATTCTCTCTTCCTCAGACACTTTTAAATTATAAGGGACCGGCATCACAATGATTCTCGAGTGCAGGGCTTCATTCTTCTTATTAGAAATAAATGAGCGATACTCCGTTTCATTCGTGTGAGCCACGATCAGCTCATCAGCAGAAATTAACGCAAATCGCCCCGCTTTAAAATTCCCTTCCTGTGTCAATGAGAGCAAATGCCAGAGAAATTTCTCATCACATTTCAGCATCTCCTGAAACTCCATCATCCCGCGGTTCGCTTTATTCAGCTCTCCGTCAAACCGGTATGCGCGCGGATCTGATTCTGAACCGTACTCGGCAATGGTTGAGAAATCAATACTTCCCGTCAAATCGGCAATATCCTGAGATTTCGGATCAGATGGGCTGAATGTTCCAATTCCCGTACGCTTATCTTCTGAAAAGAAGATGCGCTCAACCTTCACATCCTCAATTCTTCCTCCGTACTCTTCTTCCAGCCTCATGACATTTAAAGGAGAAAGACTTCCCTCTATTCTAATGCCGTATTCTCTGTAAAAGTCATCACGCAAATGATGGGGGATTAAATGTAGAGGGTCCTCGTGCATCGGGCAGCCTTTAATCGCATATACAGCGCCATTATCCGTCAAGGTGTACGCTTCGAGACCTTTTTTGAGCATCGTGACCAGCGTGGATTTACCGCCGCTCACAGGTCCCATCAGCAATAGAATCCGCTTTCTGACATCAAGCCGTTTCGCAGCCGGATGCAAATACTCTTCCACCAGACGCTCCAAAGATTCCTCAAGCCCGAACAGCTCGCGGTCAAAAAAGCTGTACTTCTTACGTCCGTCAATCTCCTCTATCCCGCTGTCTTTTATCATATTAAAAACACGAGAATGAGCAGATTGCGCGACCATTGGATTTTCTTTAATAATCTCCAAATAATCGGCGAATGTTCCTTCCCATTTCAGCCGCTGCTCTTCCTCTCTGTACTGTTCAATTTTCTTTAATATATCCATAAGGACCTCCTCCATCATGTTTGATGCGCTATGCAAATAAGGTACTTTGATACAATCTATGCCGCCATCTCGTGATACATGCTTTGGTTTCTTAAAAATAAAGATACTTATACGGCGTTGACAAGGCAGACCGCGACCGTTCATAATAAAGAAAAATACAGAATCACCCAGACTCGGACAGCACGGAAAAATTGAAGAGGGGGAGAGACGGTGAAAACAATCATCATGATGGGTGTCATTGTCACTTTTTTAGTATCAATTTTTACCGCAGGGTACGATAGCAAGCCGGGAAAA
>NZ_JAVAXX010000448.1:0-3494 GCF_042709275.1 Bacillus sp. LR_5
AACGACAAGCTTTGTGATCTGATGATCATTTGCTTTTGAGCCGATCGTATTTGCTTCCCGATTGAGCTCCTGAACAAGAAAGTCGAGTTTGCGCCCGACAGCTCCGCCACTAGCTAATATATCACGAAACTGGGCGAAGTGGCTCTTCAGCCTTGTAATCTCTTCAGTGATATCAGAGCGGTCTGCAAAAATAGCGCATTCTGTTACAAGCCGGCTCTCGTCTAATACGTCTTCAGTCCATTCTTTGATTCTGGCGTACAGCCGTTCCCGGTAACGAGATACGACATCTGCAGCCAGCAATTCAGTTTCTCTCACCAGCTCTTCAAGCTGATCAATATGCATCAGGCAGTCTTTCGCTAAGAGCAGCCCCTCTTTTTCACGCATTTCACAGAGACCTTTTACCGCTTCTTCTGCAGCATCGATGATCAACGCCTCCAGCTTGTCATTTTGCGTCTGTTCTTCATGAATCTGGACAACATGATCAAGCTTAAAGAAATCCATTACATCGGGCTCTGCAGACAATTGATACCGCTTCTTCATATCTCTCGCGGCTGCGACAAACTCATCGAGCAGCGGCCAATCAATTTCAAGCCTTTTCTCAACAAGCATATCGCTGTCAACAGATACGAAAAGCTCAATTCTTCCGCGCTGAATATGCTGCAGAATGGTCTGTTTCAGCTTATCTTCAAAATATAGCAAAGGCCTTGGCAAACGAGCGTTCACTTCTTTAAATCTGTAGTTCACAGATTTAAGTTCAACGCTTACAGAGAGATCGTCTTGTGTTTTGCTTGCACTGCCGAAGCCTGTCATACTTCGTATCATTTTAAAACACCCAATTCTTCCCTGTTCTCATAATAAAAGGGCAATAGACACGCTATTACCCCTAAGATTATATCATATGAATTTATTTTTTTCTTGTTCAAAGTGACCCCGCCAGCAAAAAAGTAGGGATGGCGGACATTCCGATGACGAGCATCCAGTCCCCCGGCGTGATGGCTACAGTATGGAAAATCGGCTGAAGCGGCGGATAGTAGATTACTACAAGCATCAGCAAAATGGATGACAATACCGCGCCGATTAAATACAGGTTTTGAAACGGATTTCTAGAGAAAACAGAAGTTTCGCTGCGGCAGTCAAACACGTGAATAAGCTGAGCGAGCACCAATGTGGCAAACGCGATCGTCTGGGCATAAGCTAAGTTTTCCGGATTGCGGTGGTACACAATGATAAACGCTAAAATAGTGGCAACTCCGATTAAAAATCCTCTGGAAACGACCTTCCATCCTAGCTTGCGGGCAAATACCCCTTCTTTCGGATGACGGGGCTTGCGCTTCATGACGTCTCCTTCGGGCTGATCCATGCCGAGCGCCATTGCCGGCAATCCGTCCGTCACCAAGTTGACCCACAAAATCTGAATCGGAACGAGCGGTAAAGGAAGGGCGAGCAGCATCGCAAACAGCATGACAAGGATTTCTCCGACGTTAGACGCCAGCAGGTATCTGATAAACTTCCTGATATTTTCGTAGATGTTCCTGCCTTCTTTTATCGCCGATTTAATCGTCGCAAAATTATCATCCACGAGAACAAGAGATGATGCTTCTTTGGCCACATCTGTCCCGGTAATGCCCATAGAGACGCCGATATCAGCTTGTTTAATGGCAGGAGCATCATTGACGCCGTCTCCCGTCATCGCCACAATATGCCCGTTCTCCTGATAGGCTTTTACGATTTTTAGTTTATGTTCAGGGGAAACGCGGGCAAATACATACACATCCTCCACCACATGAGAAAGCTCTTCTTGAGAAAGTTCATTCAGCATCTTGCCGTCCATGATTTTGCCGCTTTTCGGAAGGAGGCGCAAGTCTTTCGCTATCGCTTTAGCGGTTTCTACATGATCACCTGTAATCATAACGGTCTTAATTCCTGCTTCACGGCATTCTTTTATCGCCTGCCTGACTTCCGGCCGCGGGGGATCAATGATACCTGAAAGGCCAAGCATGGTCAGATCTTTTTCCGCCTGCTCCATTGACGGTGTTTCGCCTGCTTTTATCGGCCTGTAGGCGACCGCTATCGTTCTGAGTGCCTGTGATGCCAAATGTCTTAATACCGCCTCTGTTTCTGCTTTTCTTTCATTTGAAAAAAGAGCCGCTGAGCCGTCATAATAAATACGGGAAGATCGCTGCATCAGTACATCCGGTGCACCTTTTGTAATGATATAGCGCTTTCTGTCTTGATCCTCTACGATGACAGTCATCATTTTCCGTGCAGAATCAAACGGAAATTCTTCGACCACCCGGTAGTTTGATTCAACAAACTCCTTTGAAAAACCGCCTTTTCTTGCCGCGGTGAGCAGCGCTCCCTCTGTCGGATCTCCGTCAAGCACATATTCGCCGTCTCTTTTCTCAATATTGGAGTTGTTACAAAGCGCTCCGAACAGAAGCATCTGCTGAAGCGGCTTATGTTCATTGACACTGATCTCTTTTTCGTTTAGTGTGAAGCTTCCTTTCGGTTCATAGCCGGCCCCTGCCACTCTCCATGTTTTCCCTCCGGACCAGACATGTGTCACCGTCATTTTGTTTTGGGTCATTGTCCCTGTTTTATCTGAACAAATGATAGACGCACACCCAAGCGTTTCAACAGCAGGAAGCTTTCTAACAATGGATTTTTGTTTAATCATCCTCTGTACACCAAGCGAAAGCGCCACTGTCACAATCGCCGGCAGCCCCTCCGGAATAGCGGCTACCGCTAACGAGACACCTGCTAAAAACATACTGTACAGATCATGACCCTGAATAACACCGACAGCAACGACAAGTACGGTCAGAAGCAATGCAACAACAATCAAAATCTTCCCGAGCTGCTCCAGTCTTCTTTGCAGCGGGGTTGACAATGTCCCTGCTGATTCAAGCATGTCGGCAATTTTCCCCATAGCCGTATTCATTCCTGTCCCGACGACAACCCCCACACCGCTGCCGCGGGTCACAATCGTACCCATAAATGCCATATTGGTAATATCGCCAAGTGAAACATCCGGTTTTTTCAATTTATCAGCATGCTTCACAACCGGGATTGATTCCCCGGTTAGCGCTGATTCTTCTATTTCAAGGCTTCTCGCTTCAACAATTCGAACGTCTGCGCCAATTCTGTCCCCGCTCGTAAATTTCACAATATCACCCGGCACCAGTTCCTTAGAAGGAATCTTTGTCCAGCTTCCTTCCCTGAGTGCCATGACGTGCGGTGTTGAAAGCTCTTTTAAAGCCTGAAGAGATTGCTCAGCACGCCTTTCTTGAAAGAAACCGAGTATGCCATTCACAAACACAATCGCAATAATCGCAACCGCATCTACATATTCACCAAGAAAACCTGAGATTAACGTTGCCGCCAGAAGCACAAGCACCATAAAATCTTTGAACTGCGCGAAAAACAAGAGAAGCGCTGAAGTTTTTTTCCCTTCTTGCAGCTCGTTTGGTCCATGCTTGTCAAGGCGTTTTTTT
>NZ_JAVAXX010000449.1:0-3494 GCF_042709275.1 Bacillus sp. LR_5
GACGACAAGCTTTGTGATCTGATGATCATTTGCTTTTGAGCCAATTGTATTTGCTTCCCGATTCAGCTCCTGAACGAGAAAGTCGAGTTTGCGCCCGACAGCTCCGCCACCAGCTAATATATCACGAAACTGGGCGAAGTGGCTCTTCAGCCTGGTAATCTCTTCAGTAATATCAGAGCGGTCTGCAAAAATTGCACATTCTGTTACAAGCCGGCTCTCGTCTAATACATCTTCAGTCCATTCTTTTATTCTGGCGTACAGCCGTTCCCGATAACGAGATACGACATCCGCTGCCAGCAATTCAGTTTCTTTCACCAGCTCTTCAAGCTGATCAATATGCTTCAGGCAGTCTTTCGCTAAAAGCAGCCCCTCTTTTTCACGCATTTTACAGAGACCTTTTACCGCTTCCTCTGCAGCAGCGGTGATTAACGCCTCCAGCTTGTCATTTTGCGTCTGTTCTTCATGAATCTGGACGACATGGTCAAGCTTAAAGAAATCCATTACATCAGGCTCTGCAGACAATTGATACCGCTTCTTCATATTTCCCGCAGCTGCGACAAACTCATCAAGCAGCGCCCAATCAATTTCAAGCCTTTTCTCTACAAGCATATCGCTGTCAACTGATACGAAAAGCTCAATTCTTCCGCGCTGGATATGCTGCAGAATGGTCTGTTTCAGCTTATCTTCAAAATATAGCAAAGGCCTTGGCAAACGAGCGTTCACTTCTTTAAACCTGTAGTTCACAGATTTAAGTTCAACGCTTACAGAGAGATCATCTTGTGTTTTGCTTGCACTGCCGAAGCCTGTCATACTTCGTATCATTTTAAAACACCCAATTCTTCCCTGTTCTCATAATAAAAGGGCAATAGACATGCTATTACCCCTAAGATTATATCATATGAATTTATTTTTTTCTTGTCAAAAGTGACCCAGCCAGCAAAAAAGTAGGGATGGCGGACATGCCGATGACGAGCATCCAGTCTCCAGGCGTGATGGCGACGGTATGGAAAATTGGCTGAAGCGGCGGATAGTAGATCACAACAAGCATCAGCAAAATTGATGACAATACTGCGCCGAGTAAGTATAGATTTTGAAACGGATTTCTGGAAAAAACAGAGGTCTCGCTGCGACAGTCAAAAACGTGAATAAGCTGAGCCAGCACCAAAGTGGCAAACGCAATCGTCTGGGCATAAGCCAAATTCTCCGGATTCCGGTGATACACAATGATAAACGCTAAAATAGTGGCAGCTCCGATCAAAAAACCTCTGGAGACGACCTTCCATCCAAGCTTGCGGGCAAACACCCCTTCTTTCGGATGACGGGGCTTCCGTTTCATCACGTCTCCTTCCGGCTGATCCATGCCGAGAGCCATTGCCGGCAATCCGTCCGTCACCAAGTTGACCCACAAAATCTGAATCGGCACGAGCGGCAAAGGAAGGGCAAGCAGCATCGCAAACAGCATGACAAGAATTTCTCCGACGTTAGAAGCCAACAGATATCTGATAAACTTTCTGATATTTTCATAGATGTTTCTGCCCTCTTTTATCGCAGATTTGATCGTTGCAAAATTATCATCCACGAGAACAAGGGATGACGCTTCTTTGGCCACATCTGTCCCTGTAATACCCATAGCGACTCCGATGTCAGCTTGTTTAATGGCTGGGGCGTCATTGACGCCGTCTCCCGTCATCGCCACAATATGCCCGTTTTCCTGATAGGCTTTTACGATTTTCAGTTTATGCTCAGGAGAAACGCGGGCAAATACATACACATCCTCCACCACATTAGAAAGTTCTTCTTGAGAAAGTTCATTCAGCATCTTGCCGTCCATGATTTTGCCGTTTTTCGGAAGGAGGCGCAAGTCTTTCGCTATCGCTTTAGCTGTCTCCACATGATCGCCTGTAATCATAACGGTCTTAATTCCTGCTTCACGGCATTCTTTAATCGCCTGTCTGACTTCCGGCCGCGGCGGATCAATAATGCCCGAAAGACCGAGCATCGTCAGATCTTTCTCAGCCTGCTCTATAGACGGTGTTTCACCTGCTTTTATCGGCCTGTAGGCGACCGCTATCGTTCTGAGCGCCTGGGATGCCAGATGTCTTAATACCGCCTCTGTTTCTGCTTTTCTCTCATTTGAGAAAAGAGCTGCTGAGCCGTCATAAAAAATACGGGAAGAGCGTTGCATCAGTACATCTGGTGCACCTTTTGTAATGATATACCGCTTTCTGTCCTGATCCTCTACAATGACAGTCATCATTTTCCGTGCTGAATCAAACGGAAACTCTTCAATCACCCGGTAATGAGAGTCAACAAATTCCTTGGAAAAACCGCCTTTTCTTGCCGCGGTGAGCAGCGCTCCCTCTGTTGGATCTCCGTCAAGCACATATTCGCCGTCTCTTTTCTCAATATTGGAGTTGTTACAAAGCGCTCCGAACAGGAGCATCTGCTGAAGCGGTATATGCTCATTCACACTGACCTCTTTTTCGTTCAGTGTGAAGCTTCCTTTCGGTTCATAGCCTGCCCCCGTCACTCTCCATGTTTTCCCTCCGGACCAGACATGTGTCACCGTCATTTTGTTTTGCGTCATTGTCCCTGTTTTATCCGAACAAATGATAGACGCACACCCAAGCGTTTCAACCGCAGGGAGCTTTCTTACGATTGATTTTTGCTTAATCATTCGCTGTACGCCAAGCGACAGCGCCACAGTTACAATCGCCGGGAGCCCCTCCGGAATCGCGGCTACTGCTAACGACACACCCGCTAAAAACATGCTGTACAGATCGTGACCCTGGATGACACCGACAGCAACGACAAGTACCGTCAGAAGCAATGCAACAACAATTAAAATCTTCCCGAGCTGCTCCAGTCTTCTTTGCAGCGGGGTTGACAGTGTCCCTGCCGATTCAAGCATGTCGGCAATTTTGCCCATTGCCGTATTCATTCCGGTGCCGACGACGACCCCGACACCGCTGCCACGGGTCACAATCGTTCCCATAAATGCCATATTCGTAATATCGCCGAGCGAAACATCCGGTTTTTTCAATTTATCGGCATGCTTCACAACCGGGATGGATTCCCCAGTCAGCGCTGATTCTTCTATTTCAAGGCTTCTTGCTTCGACAATTCGAACGTCTGCTCCAATCCTGTCACCGCTCGTAAATTTCACAATATCGCCCGGCACAAGTTCCTTAGAAGGAATCTTTGTCCAGCTTCCTTCCCTGAGCGCCATGACATGCGGTGTTGAAAGCTCTTTTAAAGCCTGAAGAGATTGCTCAGCCCGCCTTTCTTGAAAGAAACCGAGTATGCCATTCACAAACACAATCGCAATAATCGCAACCGCGTCTACGTATTCACCAAGAAATCCTGAGATTAACGTTGCCGCCAAAAGCACAAGCACCATAAAATCTTTGAACTGCGCGAAAAACAAGAGAAGCGCTGATGTTTTTTTTCCTTCTTGCAGCTCGTTTGGTCCATGCTTATCGAGGCGTTTTTTC
>NZ_JAVAXX010000045.1:0-32516 GCF_042709275.1 Bacillus sp. LR_5
GCTCGGCGCAGTTGCGATCATTGCTATCGCGTTTTTATTTTCAGAAAAGAAAAGCAATATTAAGATAAGAACCGTCATCGTTGGTTTATGTACACAGGTGGCGTTTGGATACATCGTGTTGAAATGGGAAGCGGGACGCGCTGTTTTTTTATGGTTTTCAAGCCGTGTACAGCTTCTGATTGATTATGCGAATGAAGGCATCAGCTTTATTTTTGGACCGCTTCTGAAAGTCGGCGACAGTCCGGCATTTGCATTAAGTGTACTGCCTGTTATCATTTTCTTCTCAGCACTGATTGCAGTTTTATATCATTTGAAAATTATGCAGCTCATATTCCGTGTCATTGGCGGCGGATTGTCAAAGCTCCTTGGGACAAGCCAAACGGAATCTCTTGCGGCTGCTGCTAATATTTTTGTAGGACAATCAGAATCTCCGTTAGTGATCAAACCCCTGATAGCCGGGCTGACGCGCTCTGAATTATTCACGATTATGACGAGCGGTCTATCGGCTGTTGCGGGTTCTACCTTGTTTGGGTACGCGCTTCTCGGCATTCCGATTGAATACCTGCTTGCGGCCAGCTTTATGGCTGCTCCGGCGGGTCTTGTCTTTGGTAAACTGATTATTCCCGAAACGGAAAAGCCGCAAACCGTAAAAAGCGATTTTAATATGGATGAAGGCGAAGGCGCAGCCAATGTCATTGACGCAGCTGCAAAGGGAGCGTCAACAGGTCTGCAAATTGCCTTAAACGTTGGAGCGATGCTGCTTGCGTTCGTTGCATTAATCGCCGTAGTAAATGGTATTCTCGGCGGAGTTTTCGGCTTGGTCGGTTTAAAAGGCGTCACATTAGAATCCATTCTCGGTTATGTGTTTTCCCCAATCGCCTTTTTGATTGGCGTGCCATGGCATGAAGCGTTGCAGGCGGGAAGCTATATCGGCCAAAAATTGGTGCTGAATGAGTTTGTCGCTTATTCTAACTTCGGTCCGCACATCGGCGAGTTTTCTAAGAAAACCGCTACCATTATCAGTTTCGCGTTATGCGGATTCGCCAATTTTTCGTCAATTGCAATTATGCTCGGTACGCTTGGCGGTTTAGCACCTAGCCGCCGTTCGGATATCGCACGCCTCGGCTTAAAGGCTGTTCTTGCGGGAACATTAGCCAATCTGCTTAGCGCAGCCATTGCCGGCATGTTTATATAAACAATAAAAGCTCCTTGCGACAGTGCAAGGAGCTTTTATGTATGAAAAACGGGGGATAATTGTATTGTGTCCGTTTATAATAGCTTTTATACTAAGAAAAAGAAAAAAAGTTGGAGGCACCTATGAACTCATTTCGATTTACCAAAATGCACGGCCTGGGAAACAGCTATATCTATGTGAATCAATTTGAAGAACAGCTTCCGGAAGAAAAACTGTCTGAGATTGCAGTTCAGGTTTCTTCTGTTTATACAGGGATCGGTTCCGACGGAATGATCCTAATATGCCCTTCAGATCAAGCGCCTGTCAAAATGCGCATTTTTAATAATGATGGGTCTGAAGGAAAAAACTGCGGCAACGGCCTGCGCTGCGTCGCAAAATATGCGTATGAGCATAAGCTGGTTGAGGAAACATCTTTTCTGATTGAAACCCTCTCCGGGCTTGTGAAAGCGGAGGTTCAAGTTGAAAACGGAAAAGTAAATGTGGTCACTGTCGATATGGGTGAACCGCGCCTGACAAAAGCTGAACTTCCGATGCTTGGCGGCGGAGAAGAACACACGATCAATGAAACCATGACATTTGGTGAAGCTGAACTAACAGGCACTGCTGTTTCAATGGGAAATCCCCATATCGTTTTTCCGATCGCTGACATTGAACAGGCACCCTTGACGACACTGGGGCCTGTGATTGAGAAAGATCCGAGATTTCCGGAAGGCGTCAATGTGGAATTCGTCGAAACCGTGAATGAACATGAACTGCATTTCCGCGTCTGGGAACGGGGATCAGGCATAACTCAGGCATGCGGGACAGGAGCTTGTGCAGCAGCCGTCGCATCTGTGTTAAACGGCGTATCAAAACGAAATCAGGATATTACGGTGCATTTAGCAGGCGGAGATTTGGTGATTAACTGGAAAGACAACGGCCATGTGATGATGACAGGGCCGGCAGAGACCGTTTGTGAGGGTGTCTATTTCTTGTAAAACACCTTGTTTGAGAATTGGACCAATCATGTTTATAATAAAAGACAACATCCGGTTTTTAAAAGGAGGTTCACAAAGATGAGCAACCCGGTAACAATTACAGAAGCAGCAGCTTTGCATATAAAAGATATGATGAAAGAGCATGAAGAAGAAAATGCGTTTCTGCGTGTCGGCGTCAAAGGCGGCGGCTGCAGCGGCCTTTCTTACGGCATGGGCTTTGAGCATGAAAAGGGCGAATCAGACAGCATGTTTGATCAGCACGGCATTACTGTTCTTGTTGACAAGGAAAGCCTTGATATCATGAACGGTACCGTGATTGATTATAAGCAATCCATGCTCGGCGGCGGCTTCACTATCGACAATCCAAACGCCATCGCTTCATGCGGCTGCGGTTCTTCTTTTAGAACAGCGACGAATACAGGTACGCCTGAAGAGTGCTAGGCGCTACCCGATATTTCGAGATATGAATTGATCATCTCACCTGTTTCGGAGGATTGCGTGATTGCATTCCACGATTAACCGTAAGATTGTTCATGACGCTTTTCTTAGCGATAAACCATCGTTAAGGAAAGCGTTTTTTATTATGGCGTAAAATCAGAACGATCAAGAGTTATGAGAGTTTCAGCAGATAAATTTTACTTTAACTCGACCTCCTTCATCTGTATTTTTATTGTAAATGCAACAAAATTGAGCTATATTTAACGCATGGTACTTTTATTGCATTTACAACAAAATACACGTTTGAGGAGTTGATGGTGAGGGAGATTCTTCGTGAAAGGGAGTGGTAGCAAGTGCAAACCCAGGAGTATCAAGAAAAGTTAGCTGAAATGAGATTAGTAGATCGAACAAAAGCATTTTGTACTATAAAAAAACTTTTTCCAACAGAGAAAGGAAAAATGTATTTCCATTTATAAATAGAAAAGGACTGGAAATTTAGTAAACACGAGAAACTATTGATTATATAAAGGAGCGACATTTTTAAATGACGATAAATATAAAAAAGTGCAGCCGTGAAGATTTAAAAATACTCCAAGAACTTAGTATTGAAACATTCAACGATACATTTAAAGATCAGAATTCACCTGAAAATATGAAAGCCTATTTGGAAAGTGCATTTAACGCTAAACAGTTGGAAAAGGAATTATCCAATACGTCTTCACAGTTCTTTTTTGTTTATTTTAATCATGAAGTCGCTGGATATTTAAAGGTCAACACCGATGATGCTCAGTCTGAAAAAATGGGTGATGAATCACTTGAAATCGAGAGGGTTTATATAAAGAACAGCTTTCAAAAACATGGGCTTGGCAAACATCTGCTGAATAAAGCTATAGAAATTGCGCTGGAACGTAATAAAAAGAACATTTGGCTAGGTGTATGGGAAAAAAATGAAAATGCCATTGCTTTTTATAAGAAAATGGGGTTTGTTCAGACTGGCGCCCACTCTTTTTATATGGGTGATGAAGAACAAACGGATTTAATCATGGCTAAAACACTCATATAATATTTTTCGAAGGGTGGATGATGATGATGTATATTCCAAAATATTTTAAAGTCACAAATGCGGAAGAAATTTGGAATTTTGTACAAGAAAACTCCTTTGGTACGATTGTCACAACAGAACAAGGAAAACCAATTGCCACTCATTTGCCGTTAGGATTCAATAAAAAAGGCGATCATTACTATATTACTGGGCATTTTGCTTATGGAAATTCTCAGTGGAGAACGTTTGAAGCCTGTGAAAAAGTGCTTGTCATGTTCCAGGGACCGCACGCTTATATTTCTTCTTCCTGGTATTCGCGTGAAAATGTTCCGACGTGGAATTATCAGGCTGTTCACATGTATGGAAAAGCAAGTATCCTAGAGAAAGATGAATTAGTAGAAGAATTAACAATGATGCTGGAGAAATACGAAAAACATCGTGAAAATCCTGTTTTATGGGATAAACTTTCTCCAAAACTCTTAGAAAGTGAATTGAAAGGTATCGTTGGATTTAAGATTAAGGTGGAAGACATTCAAGCGGCATATAAATTAAGCCAGAACCGAAATGAAACGGATTATATGAACATCATTGAACAGTTACAAAATGAAGAAAATCCAAATGCAAAACAAATGGCAGAACTGATGGAAAATAAATTCAAAAAGCAAATATAAGCTTACTTTGCTGAAGAAGTAGCAGAAAACGCCAACTCAAGCGGAGAACCGCTGACTTGGCGTTTTTTATTTTTAATACTTATCCCCATTAAAAATCGAATTCTTCACAATCACATAATCCACATTGCGGATGGCGTCAAGTTTCGTTCCGCCTGCATAAGAAATAGAAGATTGCAGATCCTGTTCCATTTCAATCAGCGTATCCTTAATTGAGCCTTTATGTGCCACGTGCATTTTCTTGCCTTCTACATTTTTCTTTTCGCCTTTTTGGAATTCAGAGGCTGAGCCGAAGTACTCTTTGTAGAGCTTTCCGTCTTTTTCGATCGTTTGGCCTGGTGATTCTTCGTGCCCGGCAAATAGTGAACCGATCATGACCATCGTTGCGCCGAATCTGATTGATTTTGCGATGTCTCCATGTGTACGGATGCCGCCATCCGCGATAATCGGTTTGCTGGCAGCTTTGGCACACCAGCGCAGTGCCGCTAATTGCCAGCCCCCTGTGCCGAAGCCGGTTTTGATTTTCGTAATACATACTTTTCCCGGTCCGATGCCGACCTTAGTGGCATCCGCTCCCGCATTTTCAAGTTCTCTGACCGCTTCCGGCGTTCCGACATTGCCAGCAATAACAAAGCTGTCCGGCAAATGTTTTTTTAGGTGCTGAATCATTTCAATGACAGCATTTGAGTGCCCGTGGGCAATGTCTATTGTCACGTATTCAGGAGTCAGATTTTCTTCTGCCAGCTGGCAGACAAATTCATATTCCTCTTCTTTGACGCCCACGCTGATAGAAGAGAATAATCCGCGTGCGTTCATATCTTTAATAAAATCAATTCGTGTTTCAGGTTCAAATCGGTGCATCACATAAAAGTAGCCATTTTCGGCTAATTGAATTGCTAGCTTTTCATCTATAATCGTCTGCATATTGGCAGGAACGACGGGCAATTTAAATGTACGTTCGCCTAAACGTACGGATGTATCACATTCTGAACGGCTGTTTACAATGCATTTTGCAGGAATTAGCTGAATATCTTCGTAATCAAATACGTTTTCCATGGTTTTCACTCCTAAAAACGAATATTTAAAACAATAATATATGAAATGTTCGCCTTCTATAATGTACTCTGTTTTATTTAGGATGTCAAACGTTTTTATTTGCTGGCATGTACTTCAAGTGTCGAAGCTTGTCATGCTCGGTGAGTTTGGGTATCATAGTCTTAACGAAAAGTCTTAGAGAGCGGATTAAAACGCGAATGATATACGTTCAGCAAAGCTTGGTCGTTCAGCACCAGGCTTTCTTTATGAGATGGACATGTGAAAGGAGCGAATCAAATGACTCAAAACGAAGGAAAAACACCGAAGTCCCAAAAGATCCAAGACCGCATTATCATGACAATGATCTGGATCGTCGCAGCACTTGTGATTGCGCTGGTTCTTGGAACTGCGATGAATTATATAAATATCTTCAAATAAAAAAGGAGCTGTGTCGCTGACACAAACTCCTTTTTTTATTACTTATTTTCAAAAAGACTTGTTGAGTGAAGAGGCTGTACGCGGGCTTTCGGATCCATGTAAGCTTTGGCGTTGTTCACTGCTGTCGGTGCCTCGCCGAAGCCGCTTGCGATCAGGTTGACTTTTCCTTCGTATGTGCAAATGTCACCTGCGGCAAAGAAGCCTTCGATGTTTGTTTCCATTGTTGATTTGACAACAATAGAATTTTTCTCGATGTCCAGACCCCAGTTTTTGATCGGGCCAAGAGATGAAACGAAACCGTAGTTGACGATTAAGTCATCGATTTCTAAAATCTCTTTGCGATCGCCTTTGACTTCTTCAAGCACAAGCTGTTCAATTTTGTCTTCCCCGATCAGCTCCGCAGGGACGAATGGTGTCAGGACATTAACCTTCGACGCATGAAGGTTTTCCACACTGTGCTCGTGCGCGCGGAACTTATCGCGGCGGTGAATGATGGATACTTCTTTTGCGATCGGCTCAAGCATAAGCGCCCAGTCAACCGCTGAATCTCCTCCGCCAAGGATCGCAACGCGTCTGCCGGCGAATTTTTGCAAATCGTCAACGAAGTAGTGAAGGTTTTTGCCTTCATACTGCTCGGCATTTTCAAGTTCCAGCTTTCTCGGTTTGAATGCGCCGTTTCCTGCAGTGATGATGACTGTTTTAGAATAGTGAGTTTCTTCATTTGTCACAAGCTTAAATACGCCGTCCGCTTGTTTTTCAACAGATTCAACCGCTTGCTCCAGACAAATGGTTTGGTCGAATTTCGCCATTTGCTCTTTTAGGTTATTGATAAGCTCTTGTGCGCGGATTTTCGGGAATCCCGCTACATCGTATATATATTTCTCAGGGTATAGGGCGCTAAGCTGTCCGCCGAGCTGAGGCAGGCTTTCGATAATTTTGACGCTTGCCTGTCTCATGCCTCCGTAAAAAGCGGTGAATAAGCCGACCGGTCCCCCGCCTATAATTGTAATATCATAAACCTTTGTATCCTCTCGCATACGAAAAATGCCTCCTAAATGAAAATTGTTATTAATTATACCATATTGCCGTTCAAATTGACGAGTCAGCAGAAAAAATCGTGAGTGTATCGCGTGCGCATCCATTCTTGAAAATATTTCCGCAGGCCGATACGATGATAACCAAATGATTTGATCTTTTTCTGAATGTTTCCTGGGCCAGCCGGATAAATATGATAGTAGTGCTATGCGCGTGAGGACTTCACAAAAAACTTTTCAATATATTTCATAAAATCCCGCCAATAAGCTGAAGCTAACACAAATGATGTTTTTATTATGCGTCTAACAAAAGCAAAAAAAGAGAAGGTGGATGTGATGGCATTGAATAAGCCCAAAATCGTGATTTTAGGTGCAGGATATGGCGGATTGATGACGGTAACTAGGCTGACAAAGTTTGTCGGGCCGAATGATGCTGATATTACGCTTGTGAATAAACACAATTATCATTATGAAACGACATGGATGCATGAAGCGAGCGCGGGTACGCTCCATCATGACCGCTGCCGTTATCAGATAAAAGATGTAATCAACCAGTCGCGGGTCAATTTTGTACAGGATACCGTAAAGGCAATCAAAACTGATGAGAAAAAAGTTGTGCTTGCGAATGGAGAGCTGCAGTACGATTATTTAGTCATCGGACTCGGCGCGGTGCCCGAAACGTTCGGTATTAAAGGTTTGAAAGAATATGCGTTTCCGATTGCCAACATCAACACGTCGCGTCTGCTGCGGGAACATATTGAGCTGCAGTTTGCGACTTATCATACGGAAGCGGAAAAACGGCCGGACAGGTTAACGATCGTTGTAGGCGGAGCCGGATTTACGGGAATTGAATTTCTCGGTGAGCTGGCAGCCCGCGTGCCTGAGCTCTGCAAGGAGTATGACGTTGATAGGGGTCTCGTCCGCATTATTTGTGTAGAAGCAGCGCCGACCGTTTTGCCTGGCTTTGATCCTGAGCTTGTTGATTACGCCGTACATTATCTAGAGGAAAATGGAGTTGAGTTCAAGATCGGCACGGCTGTACAAGAATGTACACCGGAAGGAGTCAGAGTCGGCAAAAAAGATGAAGAACCAGAGCAAATCAAATCGCAAACCGTTGTATGGGCAGCAGGTGTCCGCGGCCATCCGATTGTGGAGGAAGCCGGTTTTGAAAATATGCGCGGCCGGGTCAAAGTCAATCCTGACCTTCGCGCACCCGGACATGACAACGTCTTCATTCTCGGTGACAGCTCGCTATTTATGAATGAAGATACGGAGCGCCCGTATCCGCCGACGGCGCAAATTGCGATGCAGCAGGGAATAACGGTTGCTAAGAATCTTGGCAGGCTCATTAAAGGCGGAGAGCTTGAGGAATTCAAGCCGGACATTAAAGGAACGGTGGCTTCTCTTGGCGAACATAACGCGGTAGGGGTCGTTTATGGCAGAAAGCTGAAAGGCACACCGGCTTCGTTTATGAAAAAAGTCATCGATAACCGCTCGCTGTTTTTGATCGGCGGACTCGGACTGACGCTAAAAAAAGGCAAGTTCAAGTTTTTCTAAAAACCCGCGGAAGCGGGTTTTCTTTATTAAAAAACGCTAAAATTAAAAGATAACGCGAGGAAAACAAGTATGTTTCCGCTTACATCAAAAGATTTGTCACATGATCTGACTTTATTGTTGACAGCTTGATATGATATATTATCAGAAAATTAAGAAAAAAGGGTGATGATCAGATGAAAACTGCAACGACAACCGCTTCACATGCATGCCCATTTTGCTCAGGGAAAGGGTATTTTCAATTGATCCTCGGTGGTTCAGAAACTTGTCCGTCTTGCCAGGGGACAGGAAAAGACAATCATTCTTTTTCCAGCCGTTGACTTTATTTCAGCCCCCGCGTTACACTAAAAATAACGCAGGGGGTGGGATAGGTTGATTAGTCTGCCAGTCGTAATCATCTCAATTGTTTTATTTTTTGTCTTGTTTTTTGGAATCGGTTTCTTATTAAACATGCTGCTGAGAATGTCTTGGATTATGGCTGTGATTTATCCGATTGTATGCCTTTTCATTATTAGCAAGGAAAGGCTGGTCAGCTATATCCAGTCGCCGGGAGAATCCTTTGCTGGCCTGTTTCATCGTATCGTATCATTAGCGGCTGCTGATGTGCTGATTTTAGCCAGCGGTTTGGCTGGCGCCATCGTGTCCGGTATAGCGATCAACATGCTCAGAAAAAGAGGATATCAAATGTTTTAAATGCCGCTTTCTTCTAAAGAAAGCTTTTTTTTTGTGCTTTCTGTTCATTCGCCATTTTGAATATTGCTCTCTCCAATTGGGAACAATGATTCGGAGGAGAGGTGAATGATGTTGAATATGATCAGACGTTTGCTGATGACCTGTTTATTTCTGCTTGCATTTGGCACGACATTTTTATCAGTGTCAGGAATCGAAGCGAAGGACTTGTCAAAATGGGTGCAGGAACATCAAGAAAAGCACTTGAAGCATGCAGGACTGACATTAAAAGCATTGCAGCAGAAAAAAACACAAACCATGTCAGCGGACAAGGATAAAACAAAACCGTTAGAAGAAGCATTTGACTGGGACGAGTATCCGGTCCAAAGAGTAACAGCAACAGGCTACACAGCAGGAGTTGAATCGACGGGAAAAAAGCCCGGCGATCCATTATACGGGCTTACATATTCAGGTGTGAAAGTGAAACGGGATTTGTACTCCACGGTTGCCGCTGATCCGTCCGTTTTTCCGATCGGCACGATTTTATTCATTCCGAACTACGGTCTCGGAGTTGTGGCCGACACAGGATCAGCTATTAAGGGAAACCGCCTTGATCTGTACTTTGATACCGTCAAAGATGTGTACAATGAGTGGGGCAAAAAAACCCTTGATGTATATGTGATTAAAAAGGGAACGGGAAAGGTCACCGAGGATGAGCTTGAGAAGCTCAATGAAACAAAATCTTTGCAGGTGTTCAGAAATCAATATAAAACTGTAAAAGAATAAAACGCTCCAGCGGAAGCAGGAGCGTTCAGCGTGTTGACAAACCCTCGCATTCGTTGTCAGGCCTGTGCGTCGGTGCTCACGAATTAGAACATTCGCTGTGCTCCGATGCTCGCCCTTCCTAGACTTCAAGGGTTTTCAATCACGCTGAAAAGATGACAAAATCCTAAAACTTAAATCGTTTTAGGATTTTGTCAACAATCTGAGCGCTCCAGCCATGGCTGGAGCGTTTTTTACATGAAAAAGTAAGCGAGTATCAATGTTAGTAAAATACCTGTTAAGCCTCCGAAAAAAACCTCGATTGGCTGATGTCCGAGAAGCTCTTTCAGCTTTTTTTGCTTTTCTTTATTTTCAGCCTTCGGGAAGTCCTTTGCTTCATTTACGAAGCGGTTAAAATCAATGACAAGCTTATTGATGACTGTTGCCTGCTCACCGGCGTGACGTCTGACACCAGTAGCGTCAAACATGGTAATGACGGCGAAAATGGCGGAAACCGCAAAGAGAGAGGAGCCTAAACCATGATCCAAAGCGATGCCTGTAGAAAGTGCGGTGACCGCCGCGGAGTGAGAGCTCGGCATGCCGCCTGTGCTTGTGACCAGCGACCAGTCCAGTTTTCTGGACACGATAAACTGAATGGGCACTTTGATGACCTGAGCAAAAATAATCGCGGCCAGGCTTGATAATAAAGGGAAATTCGTTAAAAGTTCCATAGGCGACATCCTTTCTATTTAAAAAATCCTTCGTGTTTCAAAAGAAAAAAGCAAGTCTTAGACTGTTGTTTGATAAAATAAGTGTAATGGAAAGAATGTTTTTCCTATTATACCATTGTTCATTACAAATACCCATTACGTTAGGAGTGTAAGCCTCATGTTTTATGCGGTTCAGCAATTAGAGCATACAGAAACCCTTGTGGTCGGGCTTTTTCAAAAAAGCCAGTTGACAGGCAAAGCATTGGAAATTGATGAAATGCTGGAAGGCCATCTGACACAGCTTTTAAAAGATGGTGATGTCTCTTCGAAACCGAATCAAGTATCAAAAGTATTCCCTCCATCTTCTGCGGGTATGAAACGGATTTATTTCGTTGGTCTGGGGAGAGAAGCAAATTATTCGTTTGAACAGGTGAAGGAACGTTTTGCCCATGTTTTTCAAGCCATTCACAATGACCGAAAACAAGAAGCAGCAGTCCTGCTTGACACGTTTATTTCGGAAGACGTACCTCCAGCCGATGCCGCTCATGCTTTAGCTGAGAGCTGCCTGCTTGCGTCCTATGAGGTGCAGGATTATAAGCACAAATCAAATGAGCCTGACAAACAAATTGAAGCTGTGTATGCCGTCACAGATGAAGATATACAAGAAGTGCAGGCGGGACTTCGCGTCGGCCAGGCATACGGGCAAGGGGCAAATTCGGCTAGAACGCTTGTAAATATGCCGGGAAACATGCTGACAGCGACTGACCTCGCTTCTTATGCAGAAGAGCTTGCGGCGAAATATGATTTTGAGTGTGAGATATTAGAGAAATCAGAGATGGAAGAGCTCGGTATGGGCGGGATACTTGCAGTAAACCAAGGCTCGACCGAACCCCCAAAAATGATTGTTTTGAAGTACCAGGGCAAAAAGGATTGGGAAGACGTCGTCGGACTTGTCGGAAAAGGGATTACCTTTGACACAGGTGGCTATTCCATTAAAACGAAATCTGGAATTGTCGGCATGAAATCTGATATGGGAGGAGCAGCTGCGGTTCTCGGTGCTATGGAAACCATCGGAGAGCTTCGTCCCGAGCAAAACGTGCTGGCTGTTATTCCGTCAACCGATAATATGATCTCCGGCGGGGCGATGAAGCCTGATGATGTCATCGTATCATTAAGCGGAAAAACAATTGAAATCCTCAATACGGATGCTGAAGGAAGGCTTGTGCTAGCAGATGGCATTACATACGCGAAACAGCATGGCGCGTCAGTTCTTGTTGATGTGGCTACGCTTACCGGCGGCGTCGTTGTGGCATTAGGAACAGAAACGACTGGCGCTATGACAAATGATCAAAGCTTTTATCAGCAGGTAGCTGATGCTGCACAAGAGTGCGGCGAGGCGATCTGGCAGCTGCCGATAACAGAGAAGGATAAAAAGCGTGTGAAAAGCAGCCAAATGGCGGATCTCAGCAATTCGCCGGGACGTGAAGGACATGCGATTATGGCAGGAACGTTTCTTGGTGAATTTGCTGAAACAACGCCTTGGGTTCATCTTGATATTGCGGGCACAGCTACTTCCAATAAAGCAACCTGCTTCGGGCCGTCCGGGGCTACCGGCGTAATGGCCAGAACACTGGCCACACTTGCGGAACGATTTACATTGGAAGAAGATAAAAGCGAATAATGTGAAATCCCTGCTGCGGAATGCAGCGGGGATTTTTTCTTCTAAAATCTTTAGTTGACTAAAGTGCATCGGTTATGATAAGATACGTTCGTACTTTATTTATCTACTACATTAGCAAACTAAAGGATTTTTTGGAGGGTTATCATGAATGCAGTCGTCATCGCAGTGCTGCTTATGCTTGTTTTAAGCTTGCTGCGTGTTAATATTGTTATCGCATTAATTATAGGTGCCTTGGCCGGCGGGTTAACAGGCGGGCTCGGGCTTGGCGAAACGGTTAAAGCTTTTACGGACGGGCTTGGCGGAAATGCTACCGTTGCAGTCAGCTATGCCATGCTTGGCGCGTTTGCTGCGGCTTTAACGAAAACGGGTCTTCCGGACGCAATGGTGGAAGCCTCCGTTAAATTAATCGGAAATAAAGAAGACACCCGCAAAAAAGCACTGTCCAAAGTGCTGATTGTGCTTATTATTTTAATCATATCTTGTTTTTCGCAAAACGTGGTTCCGGTTCACATCGCATTTATCCCGGTGCTGATTCCGCCTCTTTTGAAAATCTTTAATGAACTTGAAATGGACCGCCGTCTGATCGCGTGTGTGATTACATTCGGTTTAACGGCACCTTATATTTTAGTGCCGGTTGGTTTCGGCCAAATCTTCCAGGGGATGCTGAAGGACAATATGGCGGATGCCGGATTAAACGTATCTCTCGGTGATATTCCTTACGCCTTAATGATCCCGGTTGCAGGTATGGTTGTAGGTCTGATTTTATCAATCATCGTGTTTCGTAAACCGAAAACATACGAAACAAAAGAAATATCTGGTGCGAATGCTTCTCCATATACGAAAAAAAGCCTGGCTATCGCGGTGCTTGCCATCGCAGTGTCACTCGGCGTCCAGCTCTACTTATCTCAGACATTGGGAGTAGAAGGGATGATTATGGGAGCGCTGGCAGGTCTGATTATCCTGTTTGTCAGCGGTGTGATGAAGCGTGATGAAGCGGACTCACTGATTACTGACGGAATGGTTTTAATGGCCTTTATCGGTTTTGTCATGCTCGTTGCAGCCGGATTTTCAAATGTATTGACGAAAACCGGAGATGTCGAGTCACTGGTTAAAACAGCAGCTGGCATTATGGGGCACAGTCAGTTAGTGGGCGCATTGCTGATGCTTATTGTCGGCTTGTTCATTACAATGGGAATCGGATCTTCTTTTGCGACGATTCCAGTGATCACAACGATCTTTGTGCCTCTTTGCATGCAGCTCGGATTCAGCCCGATGGCAACGGTTGCGATTATCGGAGCGGCTGCTGCGCTTGGCGATGCCGGTTCACCTGCCAGCGACAGCACACTTGGGCCGACTTCAGGTTTAAGTGCAGACGGCCAGCATCACCACATTTGGGATACTTGTGTGCCGACATTTTTATTTTATAATATCCCGCTTATCATCTTTGGCTGGGTTGCGGCGCTTGTTTTATAGGAAAAAGGCTCCCCTTTACTGGGGAGCCTTTTCTCGTTATGATAAAAAAACCGTCCAATAGAACGGTTTTTACGTGGATGATATGTGATTTCTGTTAAAGCCAGTTGCTTTATGAATTGAGCGGTAGATCGCAGGTGCGATAAACGCCAGTACCACAGCCATCGCCGTGTCTTTTACCATAAACCAAGTCATAAAGCCCCAAGCCGTGCCGTAGCTCACTGGCGTATGAATCCACAGCTTCAGTGCAAGATACATATAGGTAGTCCCGATGATATACATGATGGCTGTTCCAATAAGAGAAGCAGTCAGAAATCGGATTTTACTCGGCTGAATTTTGCGTTCTAAGAACCATCCAGCTGCAAATGCTGCAGGGATGTAGGAGATAATAAACCCGCCGCTTTTTCCCGCAAACGGTGCGAAGCCTGCTGAAAATTGAGCAAACACAGGTGCTCCGGCCAATCCGACAAGTGCATATACAATCATGGCAATACCTGCTCGTTTGCTGCCGAGAAGCATGGCTGCCAAGAGACAGAAAAACGGCTGCATTGACAGCGGAATGCCGGCTACTTGTAAAAAGGGTGCCACTGATGTAATGTTGGCGCCGACAGCCATAAGTGCGGCGAACATGCCGATCAGCGCCATATCGCCCGCACGAAGTTTATGTTGTTTCATTGTTGTTCCCCCTTAGGTTTACATACACAATCATAGAGTAATAAAGAACGGAAATATTGTCAACATAAACTGAAATAAGGTTAACAAAAAGGAGGGTTCTGTATGTATTTCGGAAAAACAAAACAATCCGATCAATCTGGGAGAGTCCCGCCAAACCAAAACGTCACAACCTCATTTCCTGTGCTTCATACGGGAAATGTACCGTATTACGAGGATATGGCTAAATGGAATCTTCAAGTATACGGATTGGTTGACCATCCGATGCTGCTAAGCTTTGAAGATGTCAAAGCCTTTCCTCAGTACGAATCGAAAAATGACATCCATTGCGTCACTGGCTGGTCAAGGCTTGATAATGTATGGCAAGGCGTGCGGGCTCGTGATATAGCGGAAAAAGCGGGTGTAAAAGAAGAAGCGGGCTACGTCATTTTACATGCGGAAGAGGGCTGGACGACCAATCTGCCGCTTGCTGATTTTTTGGCTGAAACTTCACTTTTGGCTTATGCGCATAATGGCGCCCCTTTAACGCCTGAACATGGCTTCCCGCTGCGGGGCGTGTTTCCGCATCTATATTTTTGGAAAAGCGCCAAGTGGCTGCGCGGCATCCAATTTACGAAAGAGAATCACCCCGGTTTTTGGGAGCAGAACGGCTATCACATGAGAGGCGATCCTTGGCAAAATCAAAGGTTTACATGGGATTAAGGTTCTATTTCAAGTAGGATAATCTGCATCTTTATCAGGTTTTTATTTCCATATTGATAGTCTTCAGGTACCTTATTTGATGAAGGTGCCTTTTTTATTTAGGAAAAAGTTGACTTTCTCTGGAAGAAAACCTATTATTTGAGGTGTCTAGTTGATAGTGAAAATCATTATCATATATTGTGATTTAGTTTAAGGAGAGGAATGTCGTACTGCATGAATGAGAAAACAGATCGGGCGAAAGGCGGGACACAAAACGCATTTACCATTCCTGGTACGGAAGTGCGTATGATGTCTTCACGCAATGAAAACCGTGCCTATCAAATTTTTATCTCGAAACCGAATACGCCGCCGCCGCCCGCTGGTTATCCGGTTATTTATCTGCTGGATGCCAATTCTGTCTTCGGAACGATGGCGGAAGCCGTTCGAATACAGGGGCGCCGTCCTGAAAAAACCGGGGTGATCCCTGCTGTGATCGTCGGCATTGGCTATGAGACAGAAGGACCGTTCTCCTCAGCGCGTCACCGGGATTTTACAATGCCGACAGCTCAATCGAAGCTGCCAAAAAGGCCCGACGGAAAAGATTGGCCGGAGCATGGCGGAGCAGAGGGCTTTTTCAGATTTATTGAAGAGGATCTAAAACCGCAGATAGAACGAGATTACCAGATCGACAGCAACAGACAAACGATCTTTGGTCACTCACTTGGCGGGCTGTTCGTGCTGCAGGTGCTGTTAACAAAGCCGGGTGCGTTTCAAACCTATATCGCGGGAAGTCCGTCCATTCATTGGAATAAACCGTTTATTCTCGAGAAAGCGGACCATTTCGTCTCACGCTTCAAGGAAAACAATCAGCCTATCAATCTTTTGATTGCGGCAGGAGAATTGGAGCAGCACCATAAAAGCCGGATGAACGATAATGCGAGGGAGCTTTACGAGCGGCTGGCCGTTTTATCTGAACAAGGCATACGGGCAGAATTTTGTGAGTTTTCAGGAGAAGGACATATTTCGGTTCTTCCTGTTTTGGTCAGCCGGGCGCTGCGTTTTGCGCTTCACCCTGACGGACCGCATATTTCAATGGGCTGAGACATTCTCAGCCTTGCTTCTAAAAATAAAATATTAGTCACTGAAATTATATTTGACTGTCACATGACAATTGGATATGATTATTTTTATAATTGATAATGATAATCATTATCAATAAATTGCGTTTTTCTTTTCAAGACGCAACAGTCTTTTTCGCTGGATGTCAGTACGGCATCTGAAGCGAAGAAAGGAATTGATGACATGAATGCAATGGGTATAAAGGGCAAAATTGCTTTTATAACAGGGGCTGCCCAAGGGATAGGTGAAGCTGTTGCGCGGAAGCTTGCCGATCAAGGCGCACACATTGCGGCAGTTGATTATAATCCTGAAAAGCTGGAAAAGGTTGTGAGCAGCCTCAAAGCGGAAGGTTGCCGTGCGGAAGCCTTTCCCGCGGATGTGAGAGACAGCGCGGCGATTGACGAAATCACGGCGCGTATCGAACGTGAAATGGGGCCGATCGATATTTTGGTGAATGTAGCGGGTGTCCTTCGCCCGGGATTGATCCATTCACTCAGTGACGAAGAATGGGAGGCCACGTTTTCGGTGAATTCGACTGGTGTATTTAACGCCTCGCGTTCAGTCAGCAAATATATGATGGACCGGAGATCGGGTTCGATTGTAACGGTCGGATCGAATGCTGCCGGTGTGCCGAGGACATCAATGGCGGCATATGCCTCTTCAAAGGCTGCGGCTGTGATGTTTACGAAATGCCTTGGCCTTGAGCTTGCAGAATATAATATTCGCTGCAATATTGTGTCTCCCGGATCAACGGAAACAGACATGCAGTGGTCATTATGGGCCGATGAAAACGGAGCGGAGCAAGTCATAAAAGGATCACTTGAGACATTTAAAACAGGCATCCCGCTCAAAAAACTGGCTCAGCCTTCGGATATTGCGAATGCCGTGCTCTTTTTGGTTTCTGGCCAAGCAGGGCATATTACGATGCATAATTTATGCGTAGATGGCGGCGCGACCTTAGGCGTGTAACTCATTTTAAAGGAGGTTCATGAGAATGTTGGAACAAAACGTTATATCACAAACAAAAGCGGAGCATTTGCTTCATGAGTATCAGCCGGGGGCTTTTTTCTTAGCTTCTCCTCACCGCGTACTGTTAGCGAAAGGCATATGTGAAATCGTACCGGAAGCAGACGGGCAAAACCAACTAAAAACCCTTTCTGGCCGTATTGCAGAGACGCTGAATCAAGCAAAGCAATCAGGGCAAAGCCGTCCGCTTGTTGTCGGAGCTGTTCCTTTTGATCATGTAAAAGCAGCTCGGCTCGTTGTTCCTGAAGATGTGCGCTGGTCAGGACCGCTACAATTTGATCATGCGGAGAAGGAACAGCAGCAGCCTGAGCATACATACCACATAGAACCTGTTCCTGCACCAGAGGGGTATAAAAATGGTGTCGAACAAGGACTGGCACGCATTGCCGATGGGACTCTCAGCAAGATCGTCCTGTCCAGATCGCTGCATTTGACATCGTCTGAACCGATTCAGACGGATGAACTGCTTCGCCATTTGGCGCAGCATAACACACATGGCTACACGTTTGCCGCGGACGTGTCCAGCGAAGCGGAAACGCCTTCCCGCCGAACATTGCTTGGTGCAAGTCCGGAGCTTCTCGTTTCAAGAATGGGAACTCAGGTCGTTTCCAATCCATTAGCCGGCTCAAGGCCTCGCAGTAACGATCCTGCTGAAGACCAGCGCCGGGCTGATGAATTGCTTTCTTCCGCAAAGGATCTCCACGAACACGCGGTTGTAGCTGACGCGGTTGCGGCAGCGCTGCGGCCTTTCTGCCGGACGCTGGATGTACCGGAAAAGCCTTCACTCATCAAAACGGAGACGATGTGGCATCTGTCCAGCGTGATTAAGGGAGAGCTTTCCGATTCGTCTGTGACCGCACTGGAATTGGCAGCGGCGCTCCATCCGACGCCGGCCGTCTGCGGAACACCGACTGACCTTGCAAGAGAAGCGATTCTCAGCATTGAACCGTTTGACCGGGGTTTCTTTACGGGCATGGTCGGCTGGTGTGACGATGCTGGTGACGGAGAATGGATCGTGACGATCCGTTGTGCAGAGGCAGAAGAACGCTCACTCCGCCTGTATGCAGGAGCTGGTGTTGTTGCCGGGTCAAAACCCGAGGACGAGCTCCAGGAGACATCCGCGAAGTTTCGGACAATGCTGCGGGCAATGGGCGTGAATCACATATGATCAGAATGAATTGCTGGAGGGATACAACATGCTGAATGGATTTACTCCTTGGCCTGAAGAGTTAGCTGAGGCATATCGGAAGAACGGCTGCTGGGCGGGCGAGACGTTTGGAGATTTGTTAAGGGACCGGGCTGCTAAACATGGCGATCGCATTGCAATTACATGCGGAAACACCCATTGGAGCTATCAGGAGCTTGACACAAGGGTTGATCGCCTGGCTGCCGGTTTTCAGAAGCTCGGCATTCAACAGATGGATCGTGTCGTGGTGCAGCTGCCGAATATCGCAGAGTTTTTTGAAGTCATTTTCGCACTCTTCCGTTTGGGGGCGCTTCCGGTTTTCGCACTGCCTTCTCATCGAAGCAGTGAAATTACATATTTTTGCGAGTTTGCTGAAGCGGCTGCTTATATTATTCCCGACTCTTATTCCGGTTTTGACTACCGTTCACTTGCCAGACAGGTTCAAAGCAAACTGCCATCTTTAAAACATGTCATTGTCGCAGGTGAGGCAGAGGAATTTTTGCCACTGGAGGCTTTGCATACAGAACCTGTAAAACTGCCTGAAGTCAAATCTTCTGATGTGGCGTTCCTTCAGCTTTCTGGAGGAAGCACCGGCTTATCAAAACTGATCCCGCGGACTCACGATGACTACATATACAGTCTGCGGCGGAGTGCAGAGGTTTGCTGGCTCGACCACAGCACGGTGTACTTGGCAGCATTGCCGATGGCGCATAATTATCCGCTGAGCTCGCCCGGGGTACTCGGCGTGTTATACGCCGGAGGAAGAGTGGTATTATCTCCTTCTCCAAGTCCTGACGATGCATTTCCCTTGATTGAACGGGAACAAGTCACGATTACCGCTCTTGTTCCGCCCCTTGCAATGGTATGGATGGATGCGGCATCCTCACGCGATGACGATCTGTCCAGCCTTCAAGTGCTGCAGGTCGGCGGCGCCAAGTTCAGTGCTGAAGCTGCGCGCAAGGTTAAAGCTGTATTCGGCTGCACGCTGCAGCAGGTGTTCGGAATGGCAGAGGGTCTCGTCAATTATACGAGACTGGATGACCCTGAGGAAGTCATTGTCAACACCCAAGGAAAACCGATGTCCCCATATGATGAAGTACGTGTTTGGGATGATCAGGATCGTGACGTAAAACCTGGTGAAACAGGGCATCTGCTGACACGGGGGCCGTACACGATTCGGGGTTACTATAAAGCAGAAGAGCACAATGCTGCTTCTTTTACTGAGGACGGTTTTTACCGCACGGGTGATATCGTCAGGCTGACATCAGACGGCTATATTGTTGTTGAAGGCAGGGCGAAGGATCAAATTAACCGCGGGGGAGAAAAAGTGGCGGCTGAAGAGGTAGAAAATCATCTTCTGGCGCATCCGGCTGTCCATGATGCCGCAATGGTCTCAATGCCTGACCAATTTCTTGGCGAAAGATCTTGTGTGTTCATTATTCCCCGGGATGAAGCCCCGAAAGCCGCAGAGCTCAAAGCTTTTTTGAGAGAGCGCGGACTGGCGGCATACAAAATCCCTGATCGCATTGAATTTGTCGAATCCTTTCCGCAGACAGGGGTAGGAAAAGTCAGCAAAAAAGCGCTTCGTGAAGCCATTGCCGAGAAGCTTCTTGCAGGATCAAAAAAATAAAACAAACAACAATTTGAGAGGGAGTGTTCTAAATGGCTATACCTGCCATTCAGCCGTATCAAATGCCGACGGTGTCTGATATGCCACAAAACAAAGTTACATGGGTGCCTGGTCCAAATCGGGCAGTTCTGTTAATACACGATATGCAAAACTATTTTGTCGATGCTTTCACAGCGGGAGCCTCTCCGGTGACAGAGCTTTCAGCAAATATACGGAAGCTGAAGGATCAATGTGCTCAGCTTGGGATTCCTGTTGTCTATACTGCGCAGCCGGGAAGCCAAAATCCGGCTGATCGGGCGCTACTGACAGACTTTTGGGGTCCGGGATTAAACAGCGGCCCTTATGAGGAGAAAATTATAACCGAGCTGGCACCGGAAGATGCTGATCTTGTGCTGACAAAATGGAGATACAGCGCGTTTAAGAGAACGAATCTGCTGGAGATTATGCGCAAAGAGGGACGCGATCAGCTGATCATTTCCGGGATTTACGCCCATATTGGCTGTCTCGTTACAGCATGTGAAGCATTTATGGAGGATATCGAAGCCTTTTTTGTGGGAGATGCAGTTGCTGATTTTTCATTAGAAAAACATCAAATGGCGCTGGACTATGCGGCTGGCCGCTGTGCGTTTACCGTGATGACTGACAGTCTTCTCGATCAGCTGAAGAATGCGCCGGCAGACGCTCAAAAAACGTCAGTAAACACTGGCAAAGAAGTGTTTACATGTGAGAATATCCGTAAACAAATTGCTGAGCTTCTTCAAGAAACACCTGAAGATATTACAGATCAAGAGGATTTGCTCGACCGGGGGCTTGATTCGGTAAGGATCATGACATTGGTAGAACAATGGCGCCGTGAAGGAGCCGAGGTGACATTCGTGGAACTGGCTGAACGCCCGACGATCGAAGAATGGCAGAAACTGCTCACAACCCGCAGCCAGCAAGTGCTGCCAAACGCGGATTATTTATAAAAGGAGGGTAAACAAACGGATGCCTGATACAAAAGACCTTCAATATTCTTTGACCGGAGCGCAAACCGGCATATGGTTTGCTCAGCAGCTAGATCCGGACAATCCAATCTACAATACAGCGGAATATATAGAAATCAATGGATCAATCAATATTGCTCTTTTTGAAGAAGCTTTGCGGCACGTGATAAAGGAAGCGGAATCGCTGCATGTCCGCTTCGGTGAAAATATGGACGGGCCTTGGCAGATGATAAACCCGTCTCCGGATGTACAGCTGCACGTCATTGACGTCAGCTCTGAGCCTGATCCGGAAAAAACAGCATTAAACTGGATGAAAGCAGATTTGTCAAAGCCGGTCGATTTAGAATATGACCCTTTGTTCAATGAAGCTCTGTTTATAGCCGGGCCTGATCGTTTCTTTTGGTATCAGCGCATTCACCATATTGCGATTGACGGCTTCGGCTTTTCCCTGATTGCCCAGCGTGTGGCAAGTACGTATGCCGCGCTTATGAAAGGACAATCAGCTACAGATCGTTCCTTTGGGTCGCTCCAAGCGATTTTGGAGGAGGATACAGATTATCGCGCATCAGAGCAGTATGAGAAGGATCGCCAATTCTGGCTGGATCGTTTTGCTGATGGACCAGAAGTTGTGAGTTTAGCTGATCGTGCGCCAAGAACATCTAACAGTTTTCATCGTCAAACGGCGTATTTGCCTCTATCTGATGTGAACGCATTAAAAGAATCGGCGCGCTATTTCTCAGGAAGCTGGCATGAAGTCGTGATTGCAGTGTCAGCTGTTTATGTGCACCGGATGACCGGCTCTGAGGATGTTGTGCTCGGTCTGCCTATGATGGGACGGATAGGGTCCGCATCACTGAATGTGCCGGCTATGGTGATGAACCTTCTCCCGCTCCGGCTGTCTGTAAGCTCTTCAATGAGCTTTTCTGAACTTATTCAGCAAATTTCCCGGGAAATCCGCAGTATTCGGAGACATCATAAGTATCGCCATGAAGAGCTTCGGCGTGATCTGAAATTAATAGGAGAAAACCATAGATTATTTGGTCCGCAAATCAACCTCATGCCGTTTGATTACGGTCTTGACTTTGCCGGGGCCCGAGGAACAACGCATAACCTTTCAGCCGGTCCTGTCGATGATCTATCAATCAATGTATATGACAGAACGGACGGCAGCGGGCTGCGGATTGATGTAGATGCGAATCCTGAGGTATACAGCAAGTCAGATATTAAACTTCATCAGCAGCGGATCTTACAGCTGCTGCAAACGGCTTCTGCCGGGGAGGACATGCTGATTGGGCAAATGGAGCTTCTATTGCCAGACGAGAAAAAACAAGTCATTCGTGAATGGAATGAGACGGCAAAATCTGAGAAGCTGCTCAGCCTTCAGGACATGTTTGAGAAGCAGGCAATCCTTACGCCGGAACGTATCGCTCTCATATGTGATGACGTTCAAGTAAACTATCAAGAGCTGAATGAAAAGGCAAACCGCCTCGCGCATCTGTTGATCGAAAAAGGGCTTGGTCCGGAGCAATTTGTCGCTTTGGCGCTGCCGCGTTCTCCAGAGATGGTGGCTTCGATGTTTGCTGTACTAAAGACGGGTGCGGCGTATCTTCCGCTTGATCCGGAGTTTCCGGCTGACCGAATTTCTTACATGCTCGAGGACGCGAAACCATCATGCATCATAACGACTGAGGAAATAGCAACCCGTCTGCCTGATGACCTGTCTATTCCGCAGCTTGTGCTTGATCAGACTGTTACACAGGAGGTTGTAAAACGCTATTCGCCTGACAATCCGAATCTATCGGTTTCTCTTGATCATCCTGCGTATATCATCTATACCTCAGGATCAACAGGAAGGCCGAAGGGTGTCGTTGTTACGCTGAAAAGCTTGAGCAATTTTCTGCTGTCCATGCAGGAGGCATTTTCTCTAGGAGAAGAAGACAGGCTGTTGGCTGTGACGACTGTCGCTTTTGATATTTCAGCATTGGAGTTATATCTTCCGCTTATCAACGGGGCGCAAATCGTGATCGCAAAAAAAGAAACGATCCGTGAGCCCCAGGCATTAGCTCAAATGATTGAATATTTCGATATCAATATCATGCAGGCGACACCGACACTATGGCATGCTCTGGTGACGAATAAACCTGAGACACTTCGGGGGCTCAGAGTGCTTGTCGGAGGCGAGGCGCTGCCGAGCGGCCTTTTGCAGGCGCTTCAAGAGCTTCATTGTCCAGTCACGAATTTATATGGACCTACTGAAACAACGATTTGGTCTGCAGCAGCTTTTCTTGAAGAAGGGCTGAAGGGCGTTCCGCCAATTGGCAAACCGATTTGGAATACGCAGGTGTATGTGCTTGATAACGGTTTGCAGCCGGTGCCGCCGGGAGTTGTCGGAGAGCTTTATATTGCAGGGACAGGCTTGGCTAGAGGTTATTTCCGCCGCCCTGATTTAACGGCTGAGCGTTTTGTGGCAGATCCATACGGACCGCCGGGGGCTCGGATGTATCGGACCGGAGATCAGGCCCGCTGGCGCGCTGATGGGTCTTTGGATTATATCGGACGGGCGGATCATCAAATCAAAATTCGCGGGTTCCGAATTGAACTTGGAGAAATTGATGCCGTGCTTGCCAAGCATCCGGACATCGAACAGGCCGCGGTTGTCGTTCGGGAAGATCAGCCGGGAGACAAACGATTGGTGGCATATGTAGTCGCTGCTTCAGCTATTGATACTGCCGCGCTTCGCCGTTATGTGGGTGCCAGTCTGCCTGATTATATGGTGCCGGCGGCATTTGTGGAGATGGACGAACTGCCATTAACACCTAATGGCAAGCTCGATCGGAAAGCACTGCCGGCGCCTGATTTAAGCACATCTGTCAGCGATCGGGGACCGCGGACTCCTCAGGAAGAGATATTGTGTGACTTGTTTGCCGAGGTTCTTGGTTTGGCACGCGTCGGCATTGATGACAGTTTCTTCGAGCTTGGCGGTCATTCGCTTCTTGCAGCCCGTCTGATGAGCCGCATTCGCGAGGTAATGGGAGCCGAACTCGGTATCGCGAATCTATTTGACGAACCGACAGTAGCCGGACTCGCTGCCCATCTTCATCAGGCGCAGAGTATACGCCCCGCATTGCAGAGAGCTGAGCGGCCTGAAAGAATTCCGCTTTCTTTTGCCCAGCGCCGGCTATGGTTCCTCCATTGTCTTGAAGGGCCTAGTCCTACTTATAATATTCCGGTTGCTGTCCGTCTGTCGGGTGAGCTGGACCAAGGAGTGCTGCAAGCGGCACTTTATGATCTCGTCTGCCGCCATGAAAGCCTTCGGACGATTTTTCCTGAATCACAGGGGACATCTTATCAGCATATTTTAGACGCTGATCAAGCAAGGCCTGTTTTACATGTTACAGAAATTGCTGAGAAGGAGCTTTCTGAGCGGTTTGCTGAAGCTGTTCGCTACAGTTTTGATCTTGCAGCTGAACCTGCTTTTCGTGCTGAGCTTTTTGTCATCGGTCCTGACGAGTACGTGCTGCTTCTCCTCGTGCATCATATTGTCGGGGACGGCTGGTCCTTAACACCGCTGACCCGCGATCTTGGAGCGGCTTATGCGGCTCGCTGTCACGGAAAAGCTCCTGAATGGGCGCCCCTTACTGTGCAATATGCAGACTATGCGCTTTGGCAGCAAGAACTGCTTGGAAGCGGGGATGATCCAAATAGTTTGATTGCCGGACAGCTTGCTTTCTGGAAAGAAACCTTGAAGAATCTGCCTGATCAGCTTGAACTGCCAACCGATTATTCACGTCCGGCTGAACCGAGTCATGATGGGGATACGATTCATTTCCGCATTGAGCCTGAGCTGCACAAGCGATTGCAGGATCTGGCCCGCGCAAATAGAGTGAGCCTGTTTATGGTGCTTCAATCTGGTCTCGCAGCTTTATTGACAAGACTCGGGGCGGGCACTGATATTCCGATCGGCAGCCCGATAGCGGGTCGGAATGATGATGCGCTAGGCGATCTAGTGGGGCTGTTTATCAATACATTGGTGCTCAGAACCGATACGTCCGGTGACCCAAGCTTCCGTGAGCTTCTTGACAGAGTGCGGGAAGTGAATCTGGCAGCCTATGAAAATCAGGATCTGCCTTTTGAGAGACTCGTAGAGGTGCTCAATCCGGCTCGTTCGCGTGCGACGCATCCTTTATTCCAAATCATGTTTGCGTTCCAAAACACACCGGACGCTGAACTGAATCTTCCTGACATGGAAAGCAGCCTGCAGATCCACAGTGTCGGTTCTGCCAAGTTTGATTTGACGCTGGAAATCAGTGAAAATCGTCTTGCTGACGGGACTCCAAACGGATTGGAAGGACTGCTCGAGTACAGCACTGATCTTTTCAAGCAGGAAACTGCTCAGGCTTTTGCTGACCGTCTGATGCGCCTGCTGGAGGCTGCCGAATCTGATCCTGACCAGCAAATCGTAAATCTGGACATCCTTGCACCGGAGGAGCGCAGCAGCATGGTGACAGATTGGCAAGGTATATCTGAAAAGATTCCGCACGCATGTTTACCGGAGCAGTTTGAGAAACAGGCTGCATTACGTCCTGATGCCATTGCCGTTGTTTATGAAGATCAGGCACTGAGCTACACAGAGCTGAATGAAAGAGCAAATCGGCTTGCCCGCATGCTGATTAATGAAGGTGTCGGGCCGGAGCAATTTGTGGCATTGGCACTGCCCCGATCATTAGAAATGGCTGTCGGGCTACTGGCGGTGCTGAAAGCCGGAGCAGCTTATCTGCCTCTTGATCCGGATTATCCGGCTGATCGAATTGCTTTTATGCTAAAAGATGCACAGCCCGCGTTTATCATGACGAACACTAAAGCTGCAGAACACATTCCGCCAGCGGACAACGTGCCGAAAATCGTACTGGATGATCTCGAACTGGAAAAGAAACTAAACACATATCCAGCTGATAATCCGGATAATACGGATCGGATCCAGCCGCTTACGCCTTTGAATACGGCGTATGTCATTTATACATCCGGCTCAACAGGTGTTCCAAAAGGTGTGATGATTCCTCACCAAAACGTAACGCGTTTATTTGCAGCGACCGAGCACTGGTTCCATTTCAGCTCAGACGATATCTGGACCATGTTCCACTCCTACGCATTTGACTTTTCAGTGTGGGAGATTTGGGGTCCTCTGCTGCATGGCGGGCGTCTTGTCATCGTGCCTCATCACGTCAGCAGAGCGCCAGAAGCATTTCTGCGCCTGCTTGTCAAAGAGGGTGTAACCGTTCTGAATCAGACACCGTCTGCTTTCTATCAGTTTATGCAGGCGGAACGGGAACAGCCGGATCTTGGACAAGCGCTCAGCCTGCGCTATGTCATTTTTGGCGGAGAAGCACTTGAACTCAGCCGTTTAGAGGATTGGTATAACCGCCACCCTGAAAATAGACCGCAGCTTATCAATATGTATGGTATTACAGAAACGACTGTGCATGTGAGCTATATCGAATTAGACCGAAGCATTGCAGCTTTACGGGCAAACAGCTTGATCGGCTGCGGCATTCCCGATCTTGGTGTTTATGTGCTGGATGAGCGCTTGCAGCCGGTTCCGCCGGGTGTTGCTGGAGAGCTGTATGTATCAGGAGCGGGGTTGGCACGAGGCTATTTAGGCCGGGCTGGATTAACAGCAGAACGCTTCATAGCTGATCCGTTCGGTCCTCCGGGTACCCGAATGTATCGCACTGGGGATGTGGCCCGCCTCCGCGCTGACGGTTCTCTTGATTATGTCGGCCGTGCCGATCACCAAGTGAAAATTCGGGGCTTCCGAATTGAACTAGGAGAAATTGAAGCGGCGCTAGTTCAGCATTCGCAGCTTGAAGATGCGGCAGTAATCGTGCGTGAGGATCAGCCGGGAGATAAACGTTTGACAGCTTATGTCATACCTTCTTCGGAAGACACAATTGATACGGCGGAACTGCGCAAATATGCTGCTGAGAGACTGCCAGATTACATGGTGCCTTCTGCCTTTGTAACGATGAAAGAATTGCCGCTGACACCGAATGGAAAGCTTGACCGTAAAGCGCTGCCCGCACCGGATTTCGCAGCGGCCGTGACAGGACGCGGACCGAGAACGCCGCAGGAAGAAATCCTCTGTGACCTGTTTATGGAGGTGCTTCACTTGCCGCGTGTCGGCATTGATGACCGTTTCTTTGATTTAGGCGGACATTCCTTGCTTGCTGTACAGCTGATGAGCCGCATTCGCGAAGCACTCGGCGTAGAACTCAGCATCGGAAACCTATTCGAAGCGCCGACTGTAGCCGGGCTTGCAGAAAGACTTGAGATGGGCTCAAGCCAAAGCGCACTCGACGTTCTGCTGCCGCTCCGAACAAGCGGAGACAAACTTCCTTTATTCTGTGTGCATCCGGCAGGCGGACTCAGCTGGTGCTATGCCGGTTTGATGACGAACATAGGAACAGAGTATCCGATCTACGGCTTGCAGGCACGGGGAATCGGGCAGCGGGAAGAGCTTCCGAAAACACTTGACCACATGGCTGCCGACTACATTGAACAAATCAGAACAATCCAGCCGAAAGGACCGTACCATCTGCTGGGCTGGTCCCTTGGTGGGAATGTCGTTCAAGCGATGGCCACCCAGCTGCAAAATCAAGGGGAAGAAGTATCCCTATTGGTGATGC
The DNA here is from genome assembly GCF_042709275.1 of Bacillus sp. LR_5. Taxonomy (NCBI): domain Bacteria; kingdom Bacillati; phylum Bacillota; class Bacilli; order Caryophanales; family Bacillaceae; genus Bacillus; species Bacillus sp. LR_5. The sequence continues at coordinate 27,657 of NZ_JAVAXX010000045.1, forward strand.
TGGACGCCTATCCGAACCACTTCCTTCCTATAAAAAAGGCGCCGGATGATGAGGAAGCGCTTATTGCCCTTCTGGCGTTAGGCGGGTACGACCCAGACAGCTTAGGGGACAAACCGCTTGATTTTGAAACGGCAATTGAGATTCTTCGCCGGGACGGAAGCGCGCTTGCAAGCCTGGATGAATCGGTCATTTTAAATCTGAAGAATACGTATGTCAATTCTGTCGGCATTTTAGGCTCATATAAGCCGAAAACCTTCCGTGGAAATGTCTTGTTTTTCAGATCAACAATCATACCTGAATGGTTTGATCGGATTGAACCGGATTCGTGGAAGCCTTATATTAACGGACAAATTGAACAAATCGACATCGACTGCCGCCATAAAGATCTTTGTCAGCCGGAACCGCTCGCTCAAATCGGCAAGGTTCTCGCTGTCAAACTGGAAGAGATGAATAAATAAGGGGGAAGAAAGAGATGGCAAATCCTTTTGAAAATGCGGATGGCACATATTTGGTGCTGATCAATGAAGAGGGCCAATATTCCCTGTGGCCCGGTTTTATAGATGTGCCGAGCGGCTGGACAGTCGTTCATGAGCAAAAAGGGCGTGAAGCTTGTCTGGACTATATTCAATCGCATTGGAGCGATATGAGGCCCAACAGCCTAAAGCCTGTTGAAAATGTGTAATCGCATGAAAAAGAGACTGCTTGCCGCAGTCTCTTCAGCGTGTCGATAAACCCTCGCATTCGTTGTCAAGTCTGCGCGTTGGTGCTCACGAATTAGAATATTCGCTCCGCTCCAATGCTCACCTTTCCTAGACTTCAAGGGTTTTCAATCACGCTGAAAAGATGACAAAATCCTAAAGCTTTAAAAACGCTTTAGGATTTTGTCAACCATCTTTTGAAGAGACTGCTTGCCGCAGTCTCTTTTTCTATCTTACGCAGACGTTTGGGTATGATCACAATCTCTGACTGGGTTTCCGTTTTCATCCGTACACCAAGATTGGGATAAAAACGCTAAAAACACAGCGGCCCACTGATCGGCGAATTGAATCAGAATGCCTCCGTCATGCCAAGAGCCGTTGTCTTTTTTCCAGCGGCTATCCATTGCATTCCCTTGATTCATATGGATATTGTGCATGCCGTTGGTCGGGGTAAAACCGAATATTTTATCTGCAGCCTGTTCCGGCCCAAATTTTGAACCGAAAATATAAATTGGTGCTTTCTCTTCTTGCGCTTTCTTCATATACGTTTCAATAAAGTCATTTAAATCATTATCAGGCCCCGTGATCTCATGCGGCAAAGGCTTCATTTCTCCCGGGTCAAACAAATTGCCCCGCACATAATCCAGCGCCACTTCACGGTTTGCTTCATTGATCTTTGTATATCCATACGGCATGTTCGGAAGGATGGTAATTGAGCTTGAATCAAACTGATCGTCAGCCAAATACAATACTTCAGATTCCTCGGAACTGGACATCACATTGATGGCGCACCTGTAATACGTATTCTCTTCACCGAGCACTTTGACTTGGAAATGAGGACTGTCATCATCAGTTTCCCGCTTCATATCTAAGACAATGCCTTTTAACACGCCATATTGCTGAACAGCCATATGAATCCTCCTTTATGATCAAGTTTCATCGTTTTAGTTCGTGAAATGGTCTCTTTTTTCCTTTTAAAAAATAAAAAAAGCCTGCAGAAATCTTTCTGCAAGCTCAATGTCATTAAGCACCTGCCACAGATGACTCATCCTCTAAAGCTTTCTCGGCAGGAACATACTCATATCCTAAATCCTTTGCCACAGCTTCATAGGTCACGTGTCCGTTTGCTGTGTTTAAACCAGCTTTCAGTGCCGCATTGTCTGCGAGCGCTTTTGCTGCCCCTTTGTTAGCGATTTGCAGCGCGTATGGAACAGTAACGTTAGTCAGGGCGATTGTTGATGTACGAGGGACAGCGCCCGGCATGTTCGCCACAGCGTAGTGGACAACGCCGTGTTTTTCATATGTCGGCTGATCATGTGTAGTAATATGGTCGACAGTTTCGACGATGCCGCCTTGGTCGATCGCAACATCGACAATCACTGAACCCGGTTTCATTTGTTTTACCATTTCCTCAGTGACAAGAGTCGGAGCTTTAGCCCCCGGAATTAAGACCGCGCAAATGAGAAGATCCGCTTCCGCCACAGCATCTGCAATATTGACCGGATTAGAAATTAACGTTTTAATCTGATGGCCGAAGATGTCATCAAGCTGGCGCAGGCGGTCTGCGTTTAAGTCGATGATGGTCACGTCCGCCCCGAGGCCGACAGCCATTTTCGCTGCGTTTGTGCCGACTACGCCTCCTCCGATAATCGTTACTTTTCCGCGAGAAACGCCTGGCACTCCGGCAAGCAGAATGCCTTTTCCGCCTTTAGGTTTCTCTAAAAATTGAGCTCCGATTTGCGCTGCCATTCTGCCTGCAACCTCTGACATCGGCGTCAGAAGCGGCAATGTCCGGCCCTGACTAACCGTTTCATATGCGATCGCCGTAACTCCTTTATCTTTCAAGGCTTGTGTAAGCTTAGGCTCAGCTGCTAAATGAAGGTACGTAAACAGCACAAGCCCTTCGCGGAAGTAGACATATTCTTCCGGCAGCGGTTCCTTTACCTTCATGACCATTTCGGCGTCCCACACCTGTTTCGGGTCAGCGATGATTTCCGCTCCTGCTGACTCATAGGCTTCATTTTCAAATCCGCTTCCAAGGCCCGCGCCTGTTTCAACCAGCACCCGGTGGCCGTTTGAAATGAGCTGAGAAACGCCTCCAGGTGTTAGTGCGACACGGTTTTCATTGTTTTTTATCTCTTTAGGAACCCCTATGATCATATCTGTCTCCTCCTGTATCTGTGATGTTTTTAGTGTAGCTTGATTCTTAAGAAAATTCTTTGTTTGAAAAAGAAAATAAAAAAACATGGATTTGTGAAATTTCACAAATCCATGTGCCGAAGCTTGATATCTAAATAGATGGTGAATTTTTGATTCACATTTTTTAAATCGATTTCAGCAATCTGGCTGATACGCTTGAGACGGTAATTCAACGTATTAACGTGTATATTTAATATCTTGGAGGCTGTATTCACGTTGCTGTCTGCTTCAATAAAACGCTCTAGCGTTTCTACCATATTTGACTGGTGATCTCGATCATACTGTTCCAGTTTGGAAAGCGAATAGTTAAAATATCCAGTCTGTTTCCGTTTTTCATCTAAGATATCCAAGTATTGATAAATGCCTAACTCAGAAAAACTGAAAAGATGTTTTGTCTCTTCTGCGAAACGTTCCTTTGCTTTTAAGACAGACAATGCCTCCTGATAGGAGCGGGAGACAAAAGAAATAGAATGGTATATTCCGCCAAAAGCGATAGAAACGTCTTCTATTTTATAACGTTCTTTCAGCTGTTTTTGCGTACTTAAAGCAAACTGCTTTAAATCTTGAAAAGGGTGATCTGTTTTAGGGGCGGTTAAAATAATGAGTTCATTGGAATCTACGGTTGTCAGCAGTACGTGAACCTGCTGGGTCGTTTCCTGCAAATATTGCAGCTGCTGTTCGATTTTTTCAGTCAGCTCGCCGTTTATCCGGATGATCATAACGGAAAACTCAGAAGGGGCGGCCATTCCAAGCTTGTGGAAGCCATCCGCCATGTCATGCTCCTGATGAATGTGTCCGGTCAGCATTTTCCAGAAAAATTCTTGGCTGCGTTCTTCATTTTTCGTTTTTCTGATTTGGAGTTTGAGAAGCTTGTTTCTCACTGCTTTTGCCGCCATTTGCAATGTCATCAGATCATCGTCAGACAATGTTTTTTGGATCTCAAGCGCCCATATGAAGCCAAGCACTTGGTTGTTTTTCCAAATGGAAATTGCAACGCGATTGCTTAGTCCGACTTCATCTATTTGCTTTACTCTGATCGGCTGGTCCGTTTTTAAAAGAGCTGGAATCGTCCCATCTTTCCACAACTTGTTAATGACCTTCTCGGGTACTCTTCTGCCAATGATTGTAGACGTTCGGGCAGGATCTGTGCAGTCACTGTGTGTGCTGTAGGCAAGCAGCTTGTGGTTAACATCCTCTATGGTGATCGGGCACCGCAGAACGTCGCTGATATGATCAGCTACATCTTCAAGTCTGTCAAAACTGTATTTAAACGGATCATTCGGCATGGTCATAAATCTCCCTACTTTTCATGCTTGATTTCTCTTTGACATCTCATCCCCTTCCTTTTATTATGATTGTTGTTGTTTGGGAAAATCAACAACAAAGAGCGGAAGCCAAAAAAACAAGTACATGGCATATTGAGAGCAACGTCTTAATATATGATTGGCGGTGTATTCGCCTTTTTACAGTACAGTTGTATGCCTTAAATGATACGAAACTTATCCTATTATTCTTCTAAGAAAGTCATTGGGGGGCAAGACTGATTAAGGAAAGAAAAAACTGAACCTTTCAGAAATGGTGCTGTAGCATCAAATTTTCTGAAAGGTTTTTTTTGGGAGTTGGTGAATCATTTGGGTCTTTTGGATTATTCGGAGAATGAAGAGAAGATTAAGAAAATAAACCTACTTGTTTAACAATATATGTCATTTTTAAGCGATTCGGGATAAACCATTGGACTCATTTTGTAAAATTAAAACATATTTGTTTGACTGTACCGAAAAACTGTTTTTATAATAATGACGTTCTAAAAATAAGTGAATTAGCCCATATTTAGGCTGATGGCACAGGAGGTAATGAGGAATATGGCAGGATTAATTCGTGTCACACCCGAAGAGCTAAGAGCGATGGCGAAGCAATACGGCGTTGAAAGCCAAGAAGTATTAAATCAGGTTGATCGTTTAAA
>NZ_JAVAXX010000450.1:0-3488 GCF_042709275.1 Bacillus sp. LR_5
AAGAAACATTACTAAACTCCATTAACATCTCCTCGATTTCACTTTTTCCCCGGCTAATGCCGGGTTTTTTTTGTTTGATCTACTGTTGGTATAATCTGAAGTTTTCCTTAATGACTGAATCTAAATTTATGTTGAATATTTAGTACATAGTTTAATTAGTTTATGAAAGTGCGATTGGTTCTGCTTCCAAGTATTGCAGTGATAAAGGAACTTTTGTAAGCTCTTTAAGGGCCATACATAAAAGGAGAGATTCTTTGTCTAAAAACATCGTATTTTATCTTATTTTACTTTGTCTATTTATATCAATTGTCATGAAAAACTTTGATGTGGTAAAAACGATTGCCAATGTTAGCTGCTTTGTTTTCGTTTTGCTGTATGTTAAAGACGAATTGAAAACATATACACGTAAATCGTTGGCGATTCTAAGTATTTGTTTTCTTTTCTTAGTCGGTACCTGTACTTTTATGATTTTGCAAGGACAAGCAGTAATTAAAGATCACCCCTTTTTAACCGGCTGGGAAACAATAGCGGTCATTCTTTTGATTATCGTTTCTTTAAGCATTTGTGTTTTTATTTTGAGGAAGATTTCAAATCGGTTAAAACCATTGTGAGCTAACCCTTTCATCTAATAAATGTATATAGTTTTCAAATTGGAGGAGCCGTTTCGTCCCATAAACCATCCAACATGAAACTGATTGGTGAAATGAAATATTTTGTCGATTGATATACATAAATCCAGTTCCAAAATAAGGTATAATGAATGACGAAACCACTATTAAAAGGGGGAATTTTGATGAAAAAAGTATTGATTGCAAGTACAGTAGGAACAGCAGTTCTTTTCGGAACACTTTCAGCGGGTATTCCAGGGTTGCCCGCGGCAGACACTCAGGTCGCAAAAGCAGCCACCCAGCTGCCTAAAGGCATCGGCGGCCGCGCCTATCTGAACAGTACTGGCGCCGTTTTCACAGCTAAAATCAAGCTTCCCGACACCGTAAAACATGATGACTCGGTCTCTACGCCTTATATTTATTCAGGCTTCAGGGCAACAAGCGGAACTGAGGCAGACATCGGGCTCCAGTACAGCAAACAATACAACGTCTGGAAGCCCCTCATGAAGGTTGGTGCCAAAAATGAAGAAACGTATATCGAAGGAAAAGACAAATTCACATACAATAAAGGCTTCCGCCCTGGAAGCACAGTCCAAATGACAATTTATAAAAATTTGAACGGCAATACACGCATGACTCTTTGGGGAACGAACAATGATGGTTATACCGGACGGATTATCACAGAAATCCAAGGAACCAACATCGGCACGATTTCAAAATGGAAAACACTTGCTACCGCGGCTGTTTCGTATGAAAGTCAGCGTAATGCCATCAAAGCAACCTTTTCGACATCTTTTAACAACATTACAATCGACAATAAAGCCGTCACTCCTGTGGTAGATACACAGGATTTCGCAAAGGTTTCTGTTTCAGGAAATAACGTTTCGATTTCTGTTAATAAATAAAGCAGCAAAAGGCCGCCGGCATTGCCAGGCGGTTTTATTAGGACAATTACACAAAAAATGGCATGCTGTTCATAGCTCGCATTATTTTAGAAATAATCATCAGAATCTTCAGCTCATTTGTTTGTTATATCATATTTTAATATAGGGTGGAAATTGTATGAAATATGGAAAGGCAGGTCCTTTTGGAATGCTTTTGGTTATTATAGCGCTTCTAATATCAATGTATTTTATGTTTAATACAAAAGCGTTGATACCTGCTGGATATGATCTGGCCATTCATGGAATTGTAATATCAAGAACCTTAATGATCGCTTTCACGTTGTATCTAGTTTCAAAATTAGGATATTTTCTTCTAAATAAAAAAGATTAACTTGTAAAGTTAATCTTTTTTATATGAGTCTTTAGAATATATGTATTTATCTTTTTAACTTCTTCGATAATCCAAATTCATTCATCTTCCGGATGTCTTAAAAATAAAATTAGGATTGCCTACTACAATTATAGTGATCAATAAAGAGGCAGCATTATACTGCTACCTCAAATAAAAGCTTGTCCCCATGCTTATAGTTAATTAACTTAAAATCATCAATCGTAAAGTCATAAAAATCTTTGACTTCAGGATTGATCCATAATTCAGGTGCTTCAAACTGCTCTCTTTCCATTTGGATTTTCAAATTGTCGATATGACGTGTGTACACATGGCAATCACCAATGTTAAAGATATAATCACCAAGCTCATAACCAGTCACTTGAGCAATCATGCGCTGCAACACATTATACTGAAATACATTGAATGGATTTCCCAACGCCATGTCATTGCTCCGTGCTCTTACCTCGAGGTGGAGCTTTCCTTGCTTAACATACCATTGAGTTTCGTATACACATGGCGTTAAGGCCATCGAATCTAATTCATCTGGATTCCATAGCATTGTAATGTGTCTGCGTGAAGATGGGTTGTTCTTCAATTGATGAAGAAGATAATCAACTTGATCCACTTTTTCTCCATTTAGATTTCTGTTTTTCTTGCTCAACTGAAATCCATAAGCATTTCCGATGGTGCCGTCTTCTTGTTTCCACTGATCCCAAATATGTACGCCCATCTTGTTTAATTCAGTAACATCGTTAGATTTTAGCTGCCAAATCCAGAGCAACTCTTTAATGGCTGTTTTCCAGGCAACCTTTTTTGTCGTTAAAATAGGAACCTCTGAGTTGTCAAACCTCATTTGCTTACTAATCACGCTTAGTGTATGAGCCGGTGTTCCATCAGAGTCCCACTTGGTTCTTACATTAAATTCTTCATCTGAGATTCCATTATTCATAATGTCCTTTATGATTGAATTGTATTGTTTATCGAATTGAGTCATAACTATTCATATCCTTCTTTCATTTTCAGTTACTTGGCATAATTTATTACGAAAACAATATTAACGCAAATACTAAGCACGTGCAGATAAAATGAGATTTTTATTCTAATTACTGTAAAAGAGGAGTTAATCCCCTCTTTTACACCTGTATTTCACCATAACATAGTCTGTCACATTGCTCATAGTTACCGCCAGTTTGATACATACACCGTTGATAACATTGTTGAGGATTATAAGAAATGATTTGATATTGAGGCACATGAACATTCAAATAGTAAGGTGTTTGTGTATACCAAATTGGATATTGTCTAAACACATTAAACCCTCCAATCGCTCCCTCTGATTTAATGCATTGTATTTTACCTCAATATCAATTGTCATTTGTCCATGTGCAATTGGGCTTTCTTTAAAACAAATCCTCTAATTTCATTCATTTGATCATTTACAACTTTTTTTATGATATTTGGCAGCAGTTCATTCCTTCTTTAATCCGTTTCTGACCGGTTTGCTGTTTGTTAAGGTCTAACTTTAAATCCTTCAAAAGCAGCATCAGGAATCACAACATAGAGTTCTTGAATCTTAACCAAGACGTTCAAATATTCTTCAATTAG
>NZ_JAVAXX010000451.1:0-3485 GCF_042709275.1 Bacillus sp. LR_5
TGCTGAAAAAAGGATGGATTTCTTTTACGGGTGCTTTCGTTTTATCTTCTTCTCTTCTTATGCCTTCCGCACAAGCCCAGGAGCAGATTATTAATCTTGTAGATGCTGAAGCATCGACGTCGACAAAACAGCTGTTTTCTTACTTGCAAAGTATTAGCGGCGAAAAAGTTTTGTTTGGCCAGCAACACGCAACGGATGAGGGAATTACCGTTACCGGACCCGGTCTGCGGACAGGTTCTACCGAATCTGAAGTGAAAAACTCGGTCGGTGACTATCCCGCCCTCTTTGGCTGGGATACGCTCAGTCTTGATGGCTATGAAAAGCCGGGATCACGTGAACAATCTGCCGCCGAAAATCGAGCCAACCTGATCAAATCGATGAAAACCGCACATGAACTTGGTGGCATCTTAACGCTTAGTACTCATCCGCATAACTTTGTAACCGGCGGCGACTTTTATGACACAAGCGGCCGTGTAGTCAAAAATATCCTGCCGGGCGGAAGCTATAATGCTAGATTCAATGAATGGCTTGACAACATTGCTGCTTTTGCAAATGATTTGAAAGACAACGAAGGCAAAGATATTCCTGTGATTTTCCGCCCGTTCCACGAGCAAACCGGCGGCTGGTTCTGGTGGGGAGCTCAAACCACTTCGGCTGCAGAATACAAAGAACTTTACCGATATACTGTAGAATACTTGCGTGATGTAAAAGGCGTCGATAACTTTTTATACGCTTTTTCACCAGGTGCATCTTTTAACGGAGATGAAGAGAAATACCTAAAAACCTATCCTGGAGATGATTATGTTGATGTTTTAGGATTTGATCAGTATGATAATCCAAACAATCCGGGGTCTGAAGGGTTTTTAAATACTCTCGTAGTAGATCTTGGCATGCTCTCAAAATTAGCAGACTCGAAAGGGAAAATAGCTGCTTTAACTGAATATGGACTTGGATTAAAAACAAACGGAAACCTTGACACACAATGGTTCACGAGAGTGCTTGATGCCATCAAAGCAGATCCCTATGCAAGAAAAATTTCTTATATGCAGACCTGGGCTAACTTCGGGCTTAATGGCAACTTGTTTGTTCCATACAAAAATGCACCAAATGGGCTCGGAGATCACGAGTTACTTCCTGACTTTATCAATTTTTATAAAGACCCCTATTCTGCTTTCTCGAAAGATGTTGGGAATATATACAGAGGAGCAGTACCGGAAACAGTTGCAGAAAAGCCGTTTATGCATATTGTTTCGCCAATTGACCGTAGTCTTTCGCTCCAAAAAGTTACACCAATCAGCGTTAGTGTGATTCAGGGTAAACCCAAAGATATTTATTATACCGTGAATGACAAAGCGAAGAAGTACCCTCTTGTCAAAGGTGATGGTTATTATTATGAAGGGTCTGCTGCTTTAAAAGGTGACAAAGCAACTATTCATGTAACAGCCGAATTTGCTGATGGAACCTCTCAAAAACAAACGATTAAGGTGTATTTAAAAGAGCCAGAAAAACAGCCACCAACAGTTGTTGATACATTTGAGACATATTATGGCGATGATGAACAGCTGCAGGCTGCCTTTGCTACTCAAGGTGATCCCTTAAAGCTATCGTTAACCAGTAGCGTAAAAACGGAAGGTTCCTATGCATTAAAATATGACTATTCACTAGCTGGAGCAGGTTATACTGGCATGACCAAATCTCTAGATAGTGTTGACTGGGCTGAAGCAGATTCAATTGATTTCTGGCTGAAAGCAGACGGTGGAAATCAAAAAATGGTTGTTCAACTCAATGCCGGAGGAATCGCCTTCGAGGCGTATCCGTCACTTGCTTCTAAAACAGCCAGCGAGGTATCAATCCCATTTTCCGAATTTAAACCGGCCCCATGGGAATCTGCCGAACGGCAAAAAGAAACATTAACAGCTGAACACTTGAAAAGTGTAAGGGCGTTTTCTATTTATGTAAATGCTACGGGATCAGAACCTGTTAACGGCACGATTTACCTTGATAATATTCGTGTATCATCTTCTGGAAAAACAGACTTTACCGATATACCGGCCAGCCACTGAGCACATATATATAATGGCTACTATTCTGATTCGGGCCTATGAATGGAAAAACGGATCTGTTTCAATTAACAACTTTCCTTTATAATTCAGAATATATAGTGAATCTGTTGGAAAAGCCCAACAGATTCACTTAATAGGTGTCAAATGCTCTCCGCTACAACGACTTCGTATAGCTTCTCTTTGATTAGAAAACATTAAAATTACTTTGTGCAAAGCTTATTAACTTACTAATTTTATTAAAACTATGATTGTAATAATTTGAATATAAAAAAGCATAGACAAGGGGTCTATACTCATTGGGGAGAGGCAGTTGGAGAACTGACAGAATCGCGGTAAATGATACGACCCTTTACTTGGACCCGACCAAATTTTTTAGAAGGATCGTTTACTTTTTCATACATAAATTGAACAGCGGTACGTGCCATTTCTTCCACATCGACAGCTACAGTTGTTAATTCAGGAAACCCGATTGTTGCATAAGCATCATTGTCGAAACCAACTACTGATACATCTTCCGGTACCTGATATCCGTGTAAGACGAGCTTATTAATCAAGAGGCGTGCTACCTGGTCACAGTTACAAACAAAGGCAGTTGGCATTTGGTCTGGCAATTGAATATCTACAAATTTCCCCTCTTCATTCCGGTCATTTAAAATATAATTGTCGTTTCTTTCTAACCTGTGTTCAAGGAGCGATTTATAATAACCCAAAAAGCGGTCTTGAATACTGCTTGTCGCGTATAAATTACCGACGTATCCGATTTCCTTGTGTCCTTTGCTGATCAAGTAGTTTGTTAAATCGTAGGCGCCATAAAAGTTATCCGTAATAACCGCATCCATATCTGTTTTCTCATCATAAAAATCCATAAATACTACTGGAATATTTACGGACTGCATCATCTCAATGTATTCTTTACTGACCTGCCCCAATATAATCAGACCATCTACTTTTTGTTCCGAGTAAATACGTGGCGGCACTAAAGTTTTTTCATCATTTGAACTTAAAATGTGAAGGATGCCGTAATAACCTTTTTGCTCCAGCGATTTAGACAGAGACTGATAGATGTTTAAATAAAATGACTGCGTCATGCCCGTAAATCGTTCTGGAATAGTAACACCAATATTATAAGAACGCCCGTCTTTCATGGCACGGGCTGATGTGTTGTAGCGATAACCCATTTCATCAGCTACTTGTTTGATTTTTAATTTGAGATCAGCACTGACTCCTTCTTTATCATTTAAAGCTTTCGATACTGTTACGCTGCTTACACCAAGCTTTTCTGCAATATCTCGCATGGTAATATTAGTTTTCAAATCCTCGCTCCTCTCTGAATTATTGTTAATCGATAACTTAATTTTATGGCTAATAAAATCTTTTGTCAATGAGGCTTACTGAAATCCACCCCGAGAGCGTGCACAGATT
>NZ_JAVAXX010000452.1:0-3470 GCF_042709275.1 Bacillus sp. LR_5
TCTCAATTTTTGCTTCTTATTTATCTTTCCTGTATTGATATATCTATGTAGGGTTGGACTTATAACATAAACTATTCTGCCATTCCTGTTCTTTCAATTCATGACCGGGCTTGCCATCAGCATAAATCTAGGCTAACAGTCTCCATACATCCTGTGATCACCTTTATCAAACTCTTAAATGCAACTTACCACTAACCAATTCCTTATTTCGCATAGATCATCTTTGTCATGTGTTTACACAAGAATCTGTTTTGGACTAATCGTCGTTAACTGATACATGACATTCGCAAATATTTGAGACACTGAATATAACGAAACAGTCAAAAATCAATATTTAATTCATTCTGTTTAAACTTTCTGAAAAAGATGTTGAAAAAGTTGAAAGGATTTTATAATATTAAAACAAGTTAGTTTGTTTGATCAACAAACTAATAAGATGAACTTTCATTGTCCACAAGATAAGGTCTTACTGAATATGGATGGAAGGGGGATAAGAGGGTCGATTTAATGGAGCTAAACAATATAAGAAACGAAAGAATGAGGCTTTTATCCTTTTCCAGGTATATAAGGTATGACGACTAAAAAGATGAATTTTCTGCTTGCTGATCACCATATTTTTTTGCACTGTTTTGAAAGCGCTTTTATAAAAGTTTACTGACCGTAAATTCGAGAAATTGTTATACCGTTTCACACTGTTCCATATTAAAGGATCGAAAAGGGGAGAAATCATGCTCAGTGAAAATGTAAAGAAGATTAGCATGGTTGAAAAAGTTGGATATGCGTCTGGAGATTTTGCTTGTAATTTAATTTATGCAACAGTGTCTACGTATCTTTTGTTCTTCTATACAGATGTATTTGGTTTATCGGCAGCAGCAGCCGGTACTATGTTTTTAGTGGTTAGAATAATCGACGCTCTCGCTGATCCTTTTATCGGAACAATAGTTGACAGAACGAACAGCAGATTTGGACGCTTTAGACCGTATCTTTTATTCGGAGCTTTTCCATTTGTCATACTGGCAATACTCTGTTTTACAACACCAGACTTTTCGGATATGGGGAAATTAATATATGCCTATATAACCTATGTTGGCTTGTCGCTTACATACACAACGATAAACGTTCCATATGGCGCGTTAACTTCTGCAATGACTAGAAATAATCAAGAAGTGGTTAGTATAACTTCTGTTCGCATGTTATTTGCGAATCTTGGAGGACTTGTCGTTGCATTTTTTGTTCCCTTACTGGCTGCTTATTTAAGCGATACTTCCGGCAACGAGTCTCTTGGCTGGCAACTAACCATGGGTATTTTGGGAATGATAGGCGGGTGCCTTTTAATCTTTTGTTTTAAAAGCACAAAAGAGCGGGTCACTCTTCAAAAATCCGAAGAAAAAATTAAATTTACGGATATATTTGAGCAGTTTCGTGTTAATCGTCCACTTGTTGTATTAAGTATTTTCTTTATTATTATTTTTGGAGTGAATTCCATCAGTAATTCGGTTGGCATTTATTACGTAACGTATAACGTAGAAAGAGAGGATTTGGTGAAGTGGTACGGTTTGATAGGAAGTTTGCCCGCTTTGGTCATTTTACCGTTTATTCCAAGGTTTCATCAATTTTTGGGGAAAAAGAAATTACTAAACTATGCATTATTACTGAATATTATCGGCCTTTTAGCTTTACTGTTTGTTCCGCCAAGTAATGTTTACCTCATACTTTTCTGTCGATTAATCGCTGCTGCTGGAAGTCTCACTGCCGGGGGATATATGTGGGCGCTTATTCCTGAAACAATAGAATATGGAGAGTACAGGACTGGGAAAAGAATGGGTGGGCTCATTTACGCTATAATCGGATTTTTCTTTAAGTTTGGTATGGCCTTAGGAGGAGTTGTTCCGGGTCTGGTTCTTGATAAGTTTGGATATGTAGCAAATCAGGCACAAACCCCAACGGCATTAATGGGGATTCTAATTACAACAACCATTATTCCCGTGTTCTTGCTGGTTCTAGCTTTAATTGATATTAATTTCTATAACTTAGATGAGAAAAAATATAAAAACATGGTTCGAGAATTAGAGAATAGAGACAAAGTTTATTTGGATCATATTGATGATTTCAAAGCTTAAAAAAGAAAATAAACTGAGGAGGAGTCCCAAATGAAGATTACCAATCCAGTACTTAAAGGATTCAATCCCGATCCAAGTATTTGTAGGGTAGGAGAGGATTATTATATCGCTGTATCTACATTTGAGTGGTTTCCGGGAGTCCAGATACACCACTCAAAAGATTTAGTAAATTGGCACTTAGTTGCACATCCATTACAGAGAGTTTCACAATTAGACATGAAAGGAAATCCAAATTCAGGTGGGGTTTGGGCACCATGTTTAAGCTATAGTGATGGGAAGTTTTGGCTTATCTATACGGATGTTAAGGTAGTAGATGGTGCATGGAAAGATTGTCACAATTATTTAGTTACTTGTGAAACGATTAATGGTGATTGGAGTGAGCCGATTACATTAAATAGCTCGGGATTTGATGCTTCTTTGTTCCATGATAAGGATGGAAAAAAGTATTTATTAAATATGTTATGGGATCACCGTATTGATCGGCACTCATTTGGAGGAATTGTTATACAGGAATATTCTGATAAAGAGCAAAAATTAATCGGTAAACCAAAAGTTATATTTGAAGGAACGGATAGAAAACTGACAGAAGCTCCGCACCTTTATCATATCGGGAACTATTATTATTTATTAACTGCAGAAGGAGGAACACGGTACGAACATGCTGCTACAATTGCCCGTTCTGCAAATATTGAGGGGCCATATGAAGTTCATCCCGATAATCCAATCTTAACGTCATGGCATGACCCAGGAAATCCATTGCAAAAATGTGGTCATGCATCCATTGTTCAAACACATACAGATGAGTGGTATTTAGCTCATTTAACGGGACGTCCTATTCATCCTGACGATGATTCAATTTTTCAGCAGAGAGGATACTGTCCTTTGGGCAGAGAAACAGCTATTCAAAAACTTTACTGGAAAGATGAATGGCCCTATGTAGTAGGTGGAAAAGAAGGAAGCTTGGAGGTAGATGCACCTTCTATACCTGAAACAATATTTGAAGCAACGTACCCGGAAGTTGATGAATTTGAGGATTCAACATTAAATATAAATTTTCAAACTTTAAGGATTCCATTTACGAATGAATTAGGTTCATTGACTCAAGCGCCAAATCATTTACGATTAATCGGTCATGAATCATTGACCTCGACATTTACTCAGGCATTTGTAGCCAGACGCTGGCAAAGTCTCCATTTTGAAGCCGAAACTGCTGTTGAGTTTTATCCGGAAAATTTTCAACAAGCCGCTGGATTGGTGAATTACTACAATACAGAGAACTGGACGGCTCTTCAAGTCACGCATGATGAAGAACTTGGCCGCATTCTTGAATTAACAATATGTGACAACTTT
>NZ_JAVAXX010000453.1:0-3443 GCF_042709275.1 Bacillus sp. LR_5
TGGACAAGAACACATTACAAAAACGCTGCAAAATGCCCTTTTGCAAAAAAAGTTTTCTCATGCCTACCTATTTTCCGGGCCAAGAGGAACGGGAAAAACCAGTGCAGCCAAAATATTTGCCAAGGCTGTCAACTGTGAACATGCTCCTGTTGATGAGCCATGCAACGAATGTGCGGCCTGTAAAGGGATAACAAACGGGTCAATATCCGATGTCATAGAAATTGACGCCGCTTCTAACAACGGTGTTGATGAGATCCGTGACATTCGCGATAAAGTGAAGTTTGCCCCGTCGGCCGTCACATATAAGGTATATATCATAGATGAGGTACATATGCTTTCTATCGGCGCCTTTAATGCATTGCTAAAAACATTAGAAGAGCCGCCCGAGCATTGTATTTTCATTTTAGCAACAACCGAACCGCACAAAATTCCTTTAACCATTATCTCCAGATGTCAGCGTTTTGATTTTAAACGAATTACATCCCAAGCGATTGTCGGACGTATGAATAAAATTGTTGATGCAGAACAGCTGCAAGTGGAAGAGGGATCGCTTGATATCATTGCGAGTGCTGCAGATGGCGGTATGAGGGATGCTTTGAGCCTTCTTGATCAGGCGGTATCATTCAGCGGTGATGTTCTGAAAGTCGAAGATGCGCTTTTGATTACGGGAGCTGTTTCTCAATTATATATAGGGAAGCTGGCGCAATCCCTGCATGATAAAAACGTTTCTGACGCACTGGAAACATTAAATGAACTGCTTCAGCAAGGGAAAGATCCAGCTAAGCTGATAGAGGATATGATTTTCTATTTCAGGGACATGCTGCTATACAAAACAGCCCCTGGCTTAGAAGGAGTGCTTGAAAAAGTAAAAGTTGATGAAACGTTCCGAGGACTAAGCGAACAAATTCCGGCACAGGCCATATATGAAATGATTGATATTCTAAACAAGAGCCACCAGGAAATGAAATGGACAAATCATCCCCGTATCTTTTTTGAAGTGGCAGTGGTGAAGATTTGCCAAACGTCTCATCAATCAGCAGCTGACCTGCCGGAAGTCGATATGCTGATGAAAAAAATTCAGCAGCTCGAGCTGGAAGTGGAGCGGCTTAAAACAACGGGAATTAAAGCAGCGGCGGAAAGCCCGAAAAAAGAAACGCCGCGTGTGCCTAAGGGCGGGAAATCCAATTACAAAGCGCCAGTAGGGAGAATTCATGAAATTCTGAAGGAAGCTACGAGACCGGATCTTGACCTGCTCAGAAACAGCTGGGGCAAGCTTCTTGCTCATCTCAAACAGCAAAACAAAGTATCACATGCCGCTTTGCTGAATGACAGTGAACCTGTGGCTGCCGCCTCAGCGGCATTTGTTCTGAAATTCAAATATGAAATTCATTGTAAAATGGTTGCCGAGGATAATAACGGAGTCCGGACCAATCTTGAGCAGATTCTAGAATCGATGCTCGGAAAAAGAATGGATTTGATTGGCGTTCCTGAAGCACAATGGGGTAAAATAAGAGAAGAATTTTTAGTAGATCATCAGCAGGAAAATGAAGGATCAAATGAACCGGCTGAAGAAGACCCGCTTATTGCCGAGGCGAAAAAGCTTGTCGGAGCGGATTTAATTGAAATAAAAGACTAACAAAATGAAAGAGAGTGAATGCTATGCGTGGCGGAATGGGAAATATGCAAAAAATGATGAAACAAATGCAAAAAATGCAAAAGGACATGGCGAAGGCTCAAGAAGAGCTTGCAGAAAAGGTTGTTGAAGGAACTGCAGGCGGCGGTATGGTAACAGTAAAAGCAAACGGCCAAAAAGAAATCCTGGATGTCATCATCAAAGAGGAAGTCGTTGATCCGGAAGATATCGACATGCTTCAAGACTTAGTGCTTGCTGCAACGAATGAAGCTTTGAAGAAAGTTGACGAGATCACAAACGAAACAATGGGTCAATTTACAAAGGGAATGAACATGCCAGGTTTATTCTAGGGGGATAAAAGAACATGCAATATCCTGAACCAATATCAAAGCTGATTGACAGCTTTATGAAATTGCCAGGGATCGGACCGAAAACAGCGGTTCGTCTGGCTTTTTTTGTTCTAGGTATGAAAGAAGATGTGGTATTAGATTTTGCCAAAGCATTAGTAAATGCGAAACGCAATCTGACATATTGTTCAGTTTGCGGGCATATTACAGATCAGGACCCGTGCTATATATGTGAAGATACACGCAGGGATAAGTCCGTTATCTGTGTTGTGCAAGACCCTAAGGATGTTATCGCTATGGAGAAAATGAAGGAATACAACGGACAGTATCACGTTCTTCACGGCGCCATTTCTCCAATGGACGGCATCGGACCAGAGGATATTAAAATACCAGAATTGTTAAAACGATTACAGGATGATCAAGTGACAGAAGTGATTCTCGCAACTAACCCTAATATAGAAGGGGAAGCAACGGCGATGTATATATCAAGGCTCCTGAAGCCGTCTGGTATTAAGCTCTCCCGTATTGCCCACGGACTGCCCGTCGGCGGCGATTTGGAATATGCTGATGAGGTCACTCTTTCTAAAGCACTTGAAGGAAGACGTGAATTGTAAGGAGGAAAAAGCGATCCATGGGTTTTCTTCGCAAGAAAACATTGAGAAGAGAGTTTGATGAAAAACTAATTGAGCAGCTTTTTAAGCAAAAGGAAGAGTGGAACAGGCAAAAAAAGCTGGTTGAAAAAAGCTTAGAACCGTCTGCTGAAGTGTTATACGAACTGAAAGTAGCTGAAGCGAAGTATTTTTTTTACTTGAGGGAAGCGAAACAGAGAAATTTAAAAATCAGCCGGTGGAAGTAAGTGGTCTAAACTCCTGGATCTTCTCATAAGCTTGTACTAGAACAAGCAAGGGAGATGAGAAGATTCATGGAGCCTATTTTTATTATAGGGATTATTTTAGGACTGGTTATTCTTCTTTTTTTATCAGGTTCAGTTGCAAAGCCGTTAAAGTGGATTGGTATCACAGCTGTTAAATTTGTGGCGGGCGCTTTGCTGCTGGTTTGTGTAAATATGTTTGGCGGCAGCCTTGGCATTCATGTGCCGATTAATCTGGTCACAACAGCTATCAGCGGGATTTTAGGGATACCGGGAATAGCCGCGTTAGTCGTCATTAAGCAATTTATTATTTAAATGATATTAATATGTTGACTTTAATAATCTAAGGTGTTATTCTAATATACGTCGCTGATGACGAATCGCTTTTTGAAAAGAAATTGTTGAAAAAAGTTATTGACGAGAGCGGCGGTAAATGTTATGATTATAAAGTCGCTTAAAGAGCGATAGACAAAGTTCTTTGAAAACTAAACAAGACAAAACGTACCTGTTAATTCATTTTTTATAAAATCGCACAGCGATGTGCGTAGTCAGTCAAACTAGGGCCTGCACGATGCAGGTCACACAGGTGTCG
>NZ_JAVAXX010000454.1:0-3438 GCF_042709275.1 Bacillus sp. LR_5
ACAAGTGTCAAAAGTATATAAGGGCGGAAAAAAAGCTGTGAACAGCATTGATTTAGATATTGCCAAGGGTGAGTTTATCTGTTTTATCGGCCCGAGCGGCTGCGGAAAAACGACGACGATGAAGATGATTAACAGACTGATAGAACCATCGTCGGGAAGGATCTTTATCGACGGAGAAAATATTATGGAACAGGACCCGGTTGAGCTGAGGAGAAAAATCGGCTATGTGATTCAGCAGATTGGTTTGTTCCCTCACATGACCATTCAGCAGAATATCTCACTCGTACCAAAACTGCTGAAATGGCCTGAAGAAAAACGGAAAGAACGGGCGAGAGAGCTGTTAAAGCTCGTGGATATGGGCCCGGAATATTTAGACCGTTATCCCCATGAGCTCAGTGGCGGACAGCAGCAAAGAATCGGCGTGCTGCGTGCACTGGCTGCGGAACCCCCTCTCATTTTAATGGATGAACCGTTCGGAGCGCTTGATCCGATTACGCGTGATTCCCTTCAGGAAGAATTTAAAAAACTGCAAAGAACACTAAACAAAACCATTGTGTTTGTAACCCACGATATGGATGAAGCCATTAAGCTTGCTGACCGGATTGTGATTTTAAAAGCGGGAGAAATCGTTCAAGTCGGTACACCTGATGAGATTCTCCGGAACCCGGCGAATGAATTTGTGGAAGAATTTATCGGGAAAGAGCGCCTGATCCAGACAAGGCCTGAAATTGAGCGGGTTGAGCAGATGATGAACAGAACGCCTGTCACGGTCACAGCGGACAAAACGCTTTCTCAGGCGATTCAGCTGATGAGAGAAAAACGTGTCGATTCGCTGCTCGTTGTAGACCGGCAAAATGTGCTGAAGGGCTATGTTGATGTGGAAATGATTGATCAAAACCGCAAAAAAGCGAGCGTCGTTGGTGATGTATACCGCTCTGATATATATACCGTACAAAAAGGGGCGCTTCTTCGCGATACGGTCCAAAAAATCTTGAAGCAGGGAATCAAATATGTTCCTGTGGTGGATGAACAGAACCATTTAGCAGGAATTGTGACGAGAGCGAGCCTTGTTGATATCGTATACGACTCTATATGGGGTGAGGAAGACCAGCTTATGACGATCTGATCAGGGGAGGAGCTCTTTTAAGATGAATCAAATGATGACTTTTTTGCAAACGAACGGCGGAGAGCTGCTGTATAAAACAGGAGAGCATTTATATATTTCACTCATAGCCGTTGTATTGGGCATAATCGTAGCAGTGCCGCTCGGTGTCGCTCTCACTAGAATGAAAAAAGGTGCAGGTGCGATTATAGGTGTCGTCAACATTGTGCAAACCTTGCCGAGTCTGGCGATTTTAGCCTTTTTTATTCCGCTTCTCGGCGTAGGGAAAGTGCCTGCGATTGTCGCTTTATTTTTCTATTCGGTGCTGCCGATCCTGCGTAATACGTATACCGGCATCAAAGGTGTAAACAAAAATCTGCTGGAATCGGGAAAAGGGATTGGCATGACCGGATGGGAGCAGATTCGGCTCGTCGAAATCCCGCTGGCGATTCCGATCATCATGGCGGGAATCCGCACGTCAACGATTTATTTAATCGGCTGGGCGACACTTGCGTCGTTTATCGGCGGCGGCGGTCTCGGTGACTACATTTTTATCGGCCTGAACCTGTATCAGCCTGAATATATCATTGGCGGCGCCGTCCCGGTCACGATCCTGGCAATTATCATTGATTATGTGCTGGCTGTGACAGAACGAAAGGTGACGCCGAAAGGATTGCAAGGGATGAAGGAAGTTTCGTAAGGAGTTGGCTTTGTTGAAAACGAAAAAAATCAAATGGCTTGGCGCGCTCGCTCTCACCTTTGTCCTGCTGCTGAGCGGCTGTGCTTTGCCGGGACTCGGCGGCGCTTCAGATGAAACGATCAAAATCGGGGCGCAAAGCATGACAGAATCAGAAATTTTAGCGAATATGATCGCGCAGCTTATTGAACATGATACAGATTTGAATACCGCTTTAGTGAAAAACCTCGGATCAAACTATGTACAGCACCAAGCAATGCTGGGCGGTGACATTGATATTTCTGCCACGCGCTATTCCGGAACGGATTTAACAAGCACCCTCGGCAAGGAAGCGGAAAAGGATCCGAAAAAAGCGCTTAACATTGTGCAGAACGAGTTTAAGAAGCGCTTTTCCTATAAATGGTTTGATTCCTACGGATTTGATAACACATATGCCTTCACCGTAACAAAAAAGTTTGCGGAAAAGGAGCATATTAACACCGTGTCTGACCTGAAGAAAAACGCTTCACAATATAAATTGGGCGTCGACAATGCCTGGCTGAAACGAAAAGGCGACGGATATAAAGGCTTTGTCAGCACATATGGCTTTGAGTTCGGCACAACTTATCCGATGCAGATCGGGCTTGTCTATGACGCAGTCAAAAATGGGAAAATGGACGCCGTTCTGGCTTATTCAACGGATGGACGGATTAAAGCCTATGATCTGAAAATCTTAAAAGACGATAAGCGTTTCTTCCCGCCGTATGACTGTTCACCGGTGATTCCGGAAAAAGTGCTTAAGGAACATCCGGAGCTTGAAGGTGTGATCAATAAGCTGATTGGGCAAATCGATACGGAAACGATGCAGGAGCTTAACTATGAGGTAGATGGCAAACTGAAGGAGCCTTCTGTCGTAGCAAAGGAATTTTTAGAGAAACATCATTATTTTGACTAAGAAAAGAGGCGGATCATATGGAAGTACTACAGCAGCTTGGCACTTACTATTCGCAAAACGGCGGTTACGTGCTGCAGGAGTTTTACCGCCATTTTCTGATGTCGGTGTACGGCGTTTTATTTGCCGCCATTGTTGGAATTCCGCTCGGCATTCTGATCGCCAGATACAGAACATTAAGCGGGTGGATTTTTGCGGTGACGAACGTCATTCAGACCATCCCGGCTCTCGCCATGCTCGCTGTGCTGATGCTTGTCATGGGGCTGGGCGCTAATACGGTGATATTGTCATTATTTCTGTATTCACTTCTGCCGATTATCAGAAACACGTATACGGGCATTATCAGCATTGAACACGCTTATCTTGAATCCGGAAAAGCGATGGGAATGACAAAATTTCAAGTGCTGCGGATGGTCGAGCTTCCGCTTGCACTTTCTGTCATTATGGCGGGCCTTCGCACAGCGCTTGTCATTGCGATCGGCATTACGGCCATCGGAACATTTGTCGGTGCAGGCGGGCTGGGGGATATCATCGTCAGGGGATCAAACGCAACAAACGGAACAGCGATAATATTAGCGGGCGCGATCCCCACAGCTCTGATGGCGGTGATTGCCGATTTGGTCATGGGCTGGCTTGAACGCGCGTTAAGCCCGATTAAAAAGAAGAAAAATCTGGCCAGCGCCGCATAAGAAAAAACGCCTTGTGAAT
>NZ_JAVAXX010000455.1:0-3416 GCF_042709275.1 Bacillus sp. LR_5
TCCTGAACAAGTAAAACGCTTTACAACAGAGGAGCTTCGCAGTCATTTCTTAATGGATTCTTTATTTACAGAAAACAAACTTACGATGTATTACTCACATGAAGACCGGGTTGTCATCGGCGGAGCGGCTCCAGGGCAAAGTGAACTGAAGCTTGATGCAGGTGATTTTCTAAAAACAGACTTCTTTTTGGAACGGCGTGAAATCGGGATTATTAATGTCGGCCAGCCTGGTGCCGTTAGAGTCGGCGATGATGAATATGTGCTTCAAACAAAGGATTTTCTCTATATCGGAATGGGCAATCAGGATGTATCGTTTTCAAGCCTGATTGGGGAAAAAGCGAAGTTTTACTTCGTCTCCGCTTGCGCCCACAAAAGCTACCCGACACAAAAAGCCGCCCTAGCTGAACTGACACCGGACCGCCTTGGTGATGATGCAGCGTCTAATGTCAGAAGTCTGTACAAAGTCATTCATCAGGATGGCATTAAAAGCTGTCAGCTGATGATGGGAATAACGATGTTAGATCAAAACAACAACTGGAATACCATGCCAGCACACGTTCATGACCGTCGGATGGAGGCTTATCTTTATCTGGATCTTGAAAAGGATTCAAAGGTATTTCATTTCATGGGCCAGCCGGACGAAACACGCCATCTTGTTGTTGGAAATGAGCAGGCTGTCCTTTCTCCCGCTTGGTCTATTCATTCTGGCGCAGGAACATCAAACTATAGCTTTGTGTGGGCGATGGCTGGAGAAAATTACACATTTACGGACATGGATCTCATTCCGATGGATGGGCTGAAATAAGATGGGTTATCTACATGACGCCTTTTCATTAGAAGGAAAAACAGCGCTGGTGACAGGCCCAGGAACAGGGATCGGTCAAGGTATTGCCAAAGCCCTAGCCGGAGCTGGCGCTGATATTATCGGCACATCACATACAAGCAGTCTGTCTGAAACACAGCAGCTTGTGGAACAGGAAGGCCGGATATTTACATCTTTTACATTGGACATGAGCAAGCCGGAAGCGATAAAGGATTCTGCAGCTGACCTGTTTGAAAACAGGCAGATCGACATCCTTGTCAATAATGCCGGCATTATTCATCGGGAAAAAGCGGAAGATTTTTCAGAAGAGAACTGGCAGCACGTACTGAATGTCAATCTACACAGCCTGTTTATTCTGACACAGCTTGCTGGCAGGCACATGCTGAAAAGAGGTCACGGAAAGATTATTAATATTGCCTCTCTCCTGTCTTTTCAAGGCGGCATCCTCGTTCCGGCTTACACCGCGAGCAAACACGCTGTTGCCGGTTTGACAAAATCATTTGCAAATGAGTGGGCAGCGTCAGGCATTCAGGTCAACGCAATCGCCCCAGGCTATATTTCTACTGCGAATACAAAGCCTATTCGGGATGACGAAAAGCGAAATGAGGACATTTTAAAGAGAATTCCTGCCGGCCGCTGGGGCCAAGCGGATGATATCGGGGGGACTGCAGTCTTTTTGGCATCACGTGCTTCAGATTATGTAAATGGACATATTTTAGCAGTTGATGGCGGCTGGCTATCCCGCTGACAAATAAAAAAAGCTGACGAACGATCGTCAGCTTTTTTCCATTACATCATGTGCGGTTCAACAGGCAAGACCTTTTTGACCTCATCAATGATGCGTTCATTTTCTCCGCCAGCGTAAATGTGAATCGAGCCGCTGTCTTGATTCGAGCGAATCAGGCGCCCGATGCCCTGCCGTACACGTAACAACATATATGGCAAATCAACTTCTTCGAACGGATCTTTTTTCGCTCCGTTGCGCTTCGCTGTAAATACAGGATCGTGTGGCGGGAACGGCAATGACCAAATGGTAACATTCTTCAATGCGTCACCGGGAATGTCGAGTCCTTCCCATAAGTGAACTGAACAAAGTACTGTTTCTTCTTCCTCTTGGAATTTCTCTACTAAGCTGCTGATTTCCTCATCACCTTCGAAGAAAATTGGATACGGCAGCTCCCATGCCGCCGACAGCTCTTTAAATTCGTTTAATTCTTCAAAAGAAGGGAAAAGCACCAGCGTTCTTCCTTTGTAACGTTTGATTGTTTCAATCGTTTCAGCCGTTTTTTGTTCAGCGTCCATATCTGTTTTTGCGTATAGATTAATACTCATTTGCTCGTCATAATCATAAGGGGAATCAACAGTTAATGACAAATAATCATGAATCCCAAGACTGTCGGCAATATAATCAAACGAACCGCCTTCTGACAGCGTAGCAGAAGAAAAGATATAAGGAATTTTCTTAGAAAACACTTTTTCGCCAAGTACTTCTGCTACCGTTCTCGGCATCACGACAAAAGTTGATTCTGCTTCCTTTTTCTCCAGCCAGCTGATTGCATCCTTTTGATATAGAGATAATGAATACGCCATTTGTTCAACATATTCTTCCACTACTGACAGCTCGTATTGATCAATCGTATACATTTCAGACTCAAATACAAGTGCCTCACCGATTTTATCAAGTAAACGACAAAGCTCGTCCGCCGCCTTTTTGACACGCTGGTCATTTTTTATTTCTAAACGGTGTGAACCGGCTACTTCCTTTGATTCTTCAGAAAGAACATAGAAAAATTCGTCGTTTGCAGCAAGCGCATCTTCAATCAATTCTGCAAACTCTTCTCTGATGTCATTTTGCAGCAATCGTTCTAAAAACAATTCAAGAGTAGACTGCTTCACTCTATAGGTTAGCGCTTTTTGCGCAGCAAACTCTAACAAGTGCCCCTCATCAAATACAACTGCACTATGATCAGGCAAGAGCGGCAGCTGGCCCTCTCGTTTGCGTGATTCTTCCGTCCACACATGCTCCATATAAAAATCATGGGAACATATGATTAAGTCCGTTGCCTTGCGATAGTAATCTCTGGAAAGTGTCAGACCGCATCTGTGTCTCATATCACAAGTCAGACAGTCCTGAAACGAGTCGTAGCTTACGTCAGACCACTCTTCATTCGATAGATTTGCGTACTGCTTACGGTCGCCATACGGATAAAAGCGCTGCATCGCCTGTGACTCGTGGACAAATGACGGTAACGACTCATAAAGATCCAGCCATTTATCATCATCAGAACGCTGCATTGTTTTTTCAAGCTTCTTCAAGCATAAATATTGTTCATGTGATTTTGACAGTCTTGTATCAATTTTCAGATCAAGATGCTCAGCCAGCTTAGAAATATCGCCCTCTTTTTTCACCAGCTGTTCAATTAATGTTTCATCTGCACAAGCGATGATGGCGGGTTTGCCGACATACCTTGCATAGCTGATTGCAAAAAGAAGATAAACCAGCGTTTTCCCCGTTCCCACTCCAGCTTCGGCGAACATGACTTTTTTCTCTTTAAACGCCCGCTCCAGCTGAAAAGCCATAAATACTTGCTCG
>NZ_JAVAXX010000456.1:0-3385 GCF_042709275.1 Bacillus sp. LR_5
CGGACAAGAACACATTACAAAAACGCTGCAAAATGCCCTTTTGCAAAAAAAGTTTTCTCACGCCTATCTGTTTTCCGGGCCAAGAGGAACCGGAAAAACCAGTGCAGCCAAAATATTTGCTAAGGCTGTCAACTGTGAACATGCTCCTGTTGATGAGCCATGCAACGAATGTGCGGCCTGTAAAGGGATAACAAACGGGTCAATATCCGATGTCATAGAAATTGACGCCGCTTCTAATAACGGTGTTGATGAGATTCGTGACATTCGCGATAAAGTGAAGTTTGCCCCATCGGCCGTCACATATAAGGTATATATCATAGATGAGGTGCATATGCTTTCTATCGGCGCTTTTAATGCATTACTAAAAACATTAGAAGAGCCGCCTGAGCATTGTATTTTCATATTAGCAACAACTGAACCGCACAAAATTCCTTTAACCATTATCTCTAGATGTCAGCGTTTTGACTTTAAACGAATTACCTCCCAGGCGATTGTAGGCCGCATGAATAAAATTGTTGATGCTGAACAGCTGCAAGTGGAGGAAGGATCGCTGGAAATCATCGCGAGTGCTGCAGACGGAGGGATGAGGGATGCCCTGAGCCTTCTTGATCAGGCCATATCATTCAGCGGCGATATCCTGAAAGTCGAAGATGCGCTTTTAATTACGGGTGCTGTTTCTCAATTATATATCGGGAAGCTTGCAAAATCCCTGCATGATAAAAACGTTTCTGACGCACTGGAAACATTAAATGAATTGCTTCAGCAAGGAAAAGATCCAGCTAAGCTGATAGAAGATATGATTTTCTATTTCAGGGACATGCTGCTGTACAAAACAGCCCCTGGCTTAGAGGGAGTGCTTGAGAAAGTAAAAGTCGATGAAACGTTCCGGGAACTAAGTGAACAAATTCCGGCTCAGGCCCTATATGAAATGATTGATATTCTGAACAAGAGCCATCAGGAAATGAAATGGACAAATCATCCGCGTATCTTTTTCGAAGTGGCCGTTGTGAAGATTTGCCAAACCTCACATCAATCTGCTGCTGATCTCCCGGAAGTGGATATGCTGATGAAAAAAATCCAGCAGCTCGAACAGGAAGTAGAGCGGCTCAAAACAACGGGCATAAAAGCAGCTGCGGAAAGCCCGAAAAAAGAAGCGCCGCGTGTGCCAAAGGGCGGGAAATCCAATTACAAAGCGCCAGTAGGCAGAATTCATGAGATTTTGAAGGAAGCCACAAGACCGGATCTTGATCTGCTCAGAAACAGTTGGGGCAAGCTTCTTGCTCATCTCAAACAGCAAAACAAAGTATCACATGCCGCTTTACTGAATGACAGTGAACCTGTGGCTGCCGGATCGGCGGCATTTGTTCTGAAATTCAAATATGAAATTCATTGTAAAATGGTCGCTGAGGATAACAACGGAGTCCGGACTAATCTTGAGCAGATTTTAGAATCGATGCTCGGAAAAAGAATGGATTTGATTGGCGTTCCAGAAGCACAATGGGGTAAAATAAGAGAAGAATTTTTAGAAGATCATCAGCAGGAAAATGAAGGATCAAATGAACCGGCTGAAGAAGACCCGCTTATTGCCGAAGCGAAAAAGCTTGTTGGAGCGGATTTAATTGAAATAAAAGACTAACAAAATGAAAGAGAGTGAATGCTATGCGTGGCGGAATGGGTAATATGCAAAAAATGATGAAACAAATGCAAAAAATGCAAAAGGATATGGCGAAGGCTCAAGAAGAGCTTGCAGAAAAGGTTGTTGAAGGAACTGCAGGCGGCGGTATGGTAACAGTAAAAGCAAACGGCCAAAAAGAAATCCTGGATGTTATCATCAAAGAAGAAGTCGTTGATCCTGAAGATATTGATATGCTTCAAGATTTAGTGCTTGCTGCAACGAATGAAGCTTTGAAAAAAGTTGACGAAATCACAAACGAAACAATGGGTCAATTTACAAAGGGAATGAACATGCCAGGTTTATTCTAGGGGGATAAAAGAACATGCAATATCCTGAACCAATATCAAAGCTGATTGACAGCTTTATGAAATTGCCAGGGATCGGACCGAAAACAGCGGTTCGTCTGGCTTTTTTTGTTCTAGGTATGAAAGAAGATGTAGTATTAGATTTTGCGAAAGCATTAGTAAATGCGAAACGCAACCTGACATATTGTTCAGTTTGCGGGCATATTACAGATCAGGACCCTTGCTATATATGTGAAGATACGCGCAGGGATAAGTCTGTTATCTGTGTTGTGCAAGACCCTAAGGATGTTATCGCTATGGAGAAAATGAAGGAATACAACGGACAGTATCACGTTCTTCACGGCGCTATTTCTCCAATGGACGGCATTGGACCGGAGGATATTAAAATACCAGAATTGTTAAAACGATTACAGGATGATCAAGTGACAGAAGTGATCCTCGCGACAAACCCTAATATAGAAGGGGAAGCAACGGCGATGTATATATCAAGGCTCCTCAAGCCGTCTGGTATTAAGCTCTCCCGTATTGCCCACGGACTGCCCGTCGGCGGTGACTTGGAATATGCTGACGAGGTCACTCTTTCTAAAGCACTTGAAGGAAGACGTGAATTGTAAGGAGGAAAAAGCGATCCATGGGTTTTCTTCGCAAGAAAACATTAAGAAGAGAGTTTGATGAAAAACTAACCGAGCAGCTTTTTAAGCAAAAGGAAGAGTGGAATAGGCAAAAAAAGCTGGTTGAAAAAAGCTTAGAACCGTCTGCTGAAGTGTTATACGAACTGAAAGTAGCTGAAGCGAAGTATTTTTTTTACTTAAGGGAAGCGAAGCAGCGAAATTTAAAAATCAGCCGGTGGAAGTAAGTGGTCTAAACTCCTGGATCTTCTCATAAGCTTGTACTAGAACAAGCGAAGGAGATGAGAAGATTCATGGAGCCTATTTTTATTATTGGGATTATTTTAGGACTGGTTATTCTTCTTTTTTTATCAGGTTCAGCTGCGAAGCCTTTAAAGTGGATTGGCATCACAGCTGTTAAATTTGTGGCAGGTGCTTTGCTGCTGGTTTGTGTAAATATGTTTGGCGGCAGTCTTGGCATTCATGTGCCGATTAATCTGGTTACAACAGCTATCAGCGGAATTTTAGGGATACCCGGAATAGCTGCGTTAGTCGTTATTAAGCAATTTATCATTTAATTGATATTATGTATTGACTTAGACAACCGAAGTTGTTATTATAGTATACGTCGCTGATGACGAACAGCTTTTCCGAAAAGAAAATGTTAAAAAGTTGTTGACGGTAGCGACGGTAAATGTTATGATAATAAAGTCGCTTAAACGAGCGGCAAACAAAGTTCTTTGAAAACTAAACAAGACAAAACGTACCTGTTAATTCAGTTTTTGAAAATCGCACAG
>NZ_JAVAXX010000457.1:0-3355 GCF_042709275.1 Bacillus sp. LR_5
ATACGAATTTATGTTCTGTTTTTAGGGGATGACCGTAAAAAAGATATAAAAAAAGCAGCCCCAATGGGAAACTGCTTGATCCTAATTTGTTTTGCGCATTTCGTTAAACGGGTAGAATACAAACTTTGATGTACCCGCAATTTGTTTTTTCGTGAAGAGGCCAAGTCCGTTACGGCTGTCCATGGAATTCCGACGATTGTCACCCATCACAAAATACTTGTTATCAGGCACTTTAACCGGGCCGAAATCATCGGTCAAATGTTTACCGTCCTGTTTCGCTATCTTTTTATTAGCTGCCAAATAAGGTTCGTCCACCTTTTTCCCGTTAATATAGAGCTGGTCATTTTTCATCTCAACCGTATCGCCGGGAAGGCCGATAATACGTTTGACATAGTGAACATCATCTCCGTTTAACACGACGATGTCTCCTCTATCAAACTCGCCGATGTATTTGACTGTCATATTGACAAAGACCCTTTCACGGTTGTGAAGTGTAGGATACATAGAGTCACCATCAACGACATACGGCGCAAAAATAAAGTTACGGATGAGCAAAGCAAGAACGACAGCAATCACAATTGCTTTTGCCCATTCTAATATTGATTTTTTCTTCGAAACATTTTCTGATTTCAACTGATTTCCTCCAATAAACAACGGTCTTCAATTTATGTTATCACGAATCGAAAAAAAATCCCATTAGGACCATTGAAGTGATTTTACAAACACATCTTCTACCCACATCATGCCTATTTTTCTTGTCGATCATAACTAAGCCTGCAAATATTGAAAGAAATGAATCGCATAATTCAGAAGCGATGGACTCAGAAGAAAGAGAGTTCTCATATGCTAAATCTTTAGATCGTATATAAGGCATGAGGTTACGAACAGTTTGTTCATTTATCTCCCAGTCCATGATATCCATGGCACTTGACAAAACAATTCACATCAAGAAGGTTACTGGAATGTTTGCGGCAATCTATTTCACAGGTGATAACCGCACCCCGTTTTTTGCTTTCATAATATGTTTAAAATCATTCAAGCTCGAAAACATGGATCAGCCTCCAAAAAATAAATCCAATATATTCCCGGCAGTTGAAGACTCTTTATTATAAAACTCTGAATATCCGCAGTTCTTACAGTAAACCACTAGAAATCGGTTATGCTGCACGTCAAACAGCTTTGATAATCCCGTGCCGGTTGTGGCTATTTCTTTTTGTCCGGCTTCAGTACTGCCGCATTTTATACAGCCTTTGTTGTCCATATCGCGTTCTCCTTTTCATTACATCACGTTTGTTTGATTTATTTTACTACAAAATACCAATCCCCATGAACCGTACTACTTTAAAGTTTTCTTAATTTTGATCACCCATTCTTTACATACTAATTGGGTTCGTTTCTCAGCTTGGTAAATCTTCTGGAGAAACGGAAAAGCTCCATGACCAAAACATTTAAACCCAGCCAAACACCGCCGAAGGCGTAACCCGCAGCAACATCACTCGGATACTGCTCATTAACGTACACACGGCTCAGCCCAATGAGGAATAAAACGATAATAAACAAAAAAACGCAACAGTTTGCAGACACGCCTTGTGAGAATGACGAACAAAAAGATAAGCACAAAAACCAAAAATGACAAATGCCGTTAACGTCTGTTCGCTTGGGAATGGATATAATACATGACTTTCCAAAGGAGCGTGAACAGGATGAAGGGAATGAAAGAGCCGTCTGATTCCCTCTTCATAAAGCTCTCCACCAATGACTAGGAAATATAAGAAAGAGAGTTCGATTTTCCAACCTTGCCCTTTGAATACCGTCCAAAGAAAAGTTAGAACAATAACGGCTAATAGAACACCTCTCGACGCAAAAGCTTTCTGAATTGCAGCTGGGCCCAGTCTATACCCGATCCA
The DNA here is from genome assembly GCF_042709275.1 of Bacillus sp. LR_5. Taxonomy (NCBI): domain Bacteria; kingdom Bacillati; phylum Bacillota; class Bacilli; order Caryophanales; family Bacillaceae; genus Bacillus; species Bacillus sp. LR_5. Next base: position 1,908 of record NZ_JAVAXX010000457.1, read on the forward strand.
ATACGACATCACTCCCACACAGCTCCCCAATCCGGCCGCTAACATGCTTAGCACCCAGTTTAACTTTTCTTGAAACACCAGGACACCGGCAAACTCTCCCGGTCCAAGTAAAGTTAGAAGCTCTAACATCAAGACAATAAACAAGACGGCATATACGTACTGTTCGAGCAAACCCGTCAAAACTTGCACGGATTTCCCTTAAACTTTTTTGTTCTTTTATCATTCCCAATCCACTTTTTGTATAATCAGCACAATTTCACCTTCAGTCGTTCAACAACATGTTTGAGGTTCGAAATGATAAAGTATTTCACTTAGTTTCGTACATGAAGAGGTAAATTCTTTGCTCACCGAACTAGGATAGCGGCGCATGACGATTACTGCATTGCATAACCACTAGTTATTTAGTGAGCCGGGTGCAATGTATATGCATTTTGAGTCAGCACAGGATGATCCTATTACATTCGCCAGAAAAGCAGCTGCCGCATTCAGAGTAGTTAAAAGAATAGACAGATAGCTAGTCTTCCGGAAGCTTTAAAGGAGGCGCTTTTTTCGAGTTTTTTTAAATCAATGAAAACAGGCATCTCCTAAATATTTTTGCCGATAAGTTTACGCTAATCAACTCTAGCACTAATACATATAAAAAATAGAATGATATGAAAGGAGACTTGATAGTATGATTGATTATCCTATTAATATAAACAACGTTTCCGGGAACAGTGTAATTAACGTAGGCGGCGCTTTTATGATCAGGCCTTTAACTTTGTCGAAATCTGTGTTTGGCTCCGGAGGTTTAAACACAGGAATTGTCTTTGAAAATAACTTTGTAAGCAAGGCTAAAATGATTAATCATCAATTTACTGATCAGAACGTCACCAAAACTTTTTAATCTATTCATTACGGGGGCTTGCGATGTCTCACTAACTAAACACCTGGTTTTGCCAACCGCCATCAGCACTCGGCGGTTTTTTATTGAACATTTTTACCCAATAAAAAAGCTCCCTCTATATGAGGAAGCCTTTTGCCTGCCAATTAGCCTTCTACGCGAACTTCTTTCATGACATCGCCGTTAGACATGTTTTTCGCGAATTCTAATCCGCTTGTTACTTTACCGAATACAGTGTGAACACCGTTCAAATGAGGCTGTGGCTCATGAACGATGAAAAATTGGCTGCCGCCAGTGTCTTTTCCGGCATGTGCCATAGAAAGTGCGCCCGCCTCATGTGTATGCGGGTTTCCTTCTGTTTCACATTTGATTGTGTATCCCGGACCGCCAGTACCAGTTCCGTGCGGGCATCCGCCTTGGCTGACGAAGCCAGGGATCACTCGGTGGAATGTAAGCCCGTCATAAAAGCCTTCGTTCGCAAGCTTTTCAAAGTTTGCAACAGTTCCAGGTGCAGCTTCAGGATAAAGTTCAAATTCAATTTTGTTCCCGTCTTCTAATAAAAAGT
>NZ_JAVAXX010000458.1:0-3348 GCF_042709275.1 Bacillus sp. LR_5
TTGCAACAAAAATACGTGAGGGGTTTTAGGAATGAATGATATTTTGCGTGAGATCGGCATGATAGCAAGAGCGTTGGATTCCATAAGCAACATCGAATTTAAAGATTTGGACTTAACAAGAGGGCAGTATCTCTATCTCGTACGTATATACGAAAATCCGGGAATTATTCAAGAAAAATTGGCGGAAATGATAAAAGTGGACCGGACAACGGCCGCGCGGGCCATTAAGAAGCTGGAAATGCAGGGATTTATTCAAAAACTGCCGGATGAGCAAAATAAAAAAATAAAAAAACTGTTCCCGACTGAGAAAGGGAAAAAGGTATATCCATTGTTAAGAAGAGAAGGAGAACATTCCACGGAAGTGGCCTTGTCCGGTTTTACTTCAGAGGAAAAGGAAACCATTTCTGCACTCCTTCATAGAGTGAGGAAGAATATAGAACGTGATTGGGAATATGTGAAGAAGGGGAACAAAAGGGATTATTAATGGACAATGTTAACAAGGCGAGCTGATGCTGGCGAAAATCGGCGTCTCCTCCTCAAGAATTCCAGTCCGCTGGCCGTTCACTTCTGTTTTCTTTTGAACTATCAAAAATCTCCAAAGGGAGTGGTTTGCGTGAACTTGAGACAACTATCAGAACATGTCTATCAATGTGAATTTGAGCTTGATGTGCCTCTTCGTATTCCGGTTCATACCTGGTTTATCAAAGATGGTGATGATGTTTATATTGTTGATACGGGAATAGAACGTTTTGCTGATGCTCAAATTAGGGCAGCGTTAGCGATCGGCAATCCAAAAGCCATTTTGCTTACCCATGGCCACAGTGATCATATCGGGGGTGCATCAAAATGGTTAGAGAGATTTGATATTCCGATTTTTGCGCACCGGAAAGAACTTATATATATCAATGGAGAAGCGCCTTATCCGAACAAAAATGAAGTGGAGAACACAGGGGTAGCCCATATTGTCCAGCCGCTGACGGAGCAAACGCTTGCTCACCTGCCTCTGAAATACTATTTAACACCTGGCCATTCTCCGGGGCATGTCGTGTATGATCATAAAATCGATCGTACGCTATTAACGGGCGACCTTTTTATCACAAGTAAGGAGGATTTACACCCACCTATAAGAAGATTCAGTGTTGATATAAATGAGAACATCGATAGCGGCTCAATCATAGATCAAATCAAACCAACGCTCATTTGCTCTTCACATGGCGAAGAAATTCTTTATAACGAAGAATTGTATAAAAACTATGTGGTAAGGTATAGGGATTAATGGAAGTGAAAAACATAAGCTGAAAAATCTCCAGCATGTTGAAGCCCTCGATCCGATTTACTCACACCCAAAAAGAAAAAATGGCAGCTGCCTGCTGCAGAGGCTTTTGCGGAGCTTGTTTTACATCCGATTCATGAGCAAAAGGAGTGAGTGTCAGGCTCACTCCTTTTCTATTTAAATTGCGGCTGTGAGCTTTGGTTTTACAAATTTCATGAAAATCCCTCTGACTAATGGGCCCATAATCAGTAATTGCAATGGATAGGCCAGGATGAAATTTTTCAACACAATCATAAGATAAGCACTGAAGAGGCTGTCCTCGTTCAGCCCATTTGCTAGAACCGCTGTCACTAAACCGAACACAGACATACAAAGTACCATGCCAATCACCATACAAGTTGACATGGCAAGGATGACATAAATTTTTTTAGTCTTGTCGAACGGCATGCGGAATGCAATCTTCTTGGCGAGGGGGCCCACTAACAGTAAATCTAACAGGAGGGCGACCATAAAACCGATGACCATTTCAAAAACGGTCATCAGTGAAAAATCCTGAATGGCTCCGTTGATGATGGCATTGTAAATCGACATGACGCAGACCATTCCAAAACACATCATCACGCCAAATATAAGACTCTCTTTTTTATTTGCTGGCATACAATCATTCCTTCTCTCCATAATCGGTGATTAGTATACCAATGAACCGTTCATGCTCATAAGTGACAAATTTGTGAACAATCTATAAAGCAGAATCGTCTTGTTTTGTCATCAGCACATGCGGAATGCCGTCCAGCATAAATTCTTCTGATGCAGTCTGATAGCCGAGCTTTTCATAAAAGCCTGTCGCCTGTGTCTGGCCGTGCAGTTTGAAGGCAGAAATGCTTTGTTCTTTCACAATACGTTCTAATGCATCGACGATCACTTTTCCCAAACCGAATTTGCGGTAAGGCTTCAGAATGCAGATTCGTTCCAGTTTCCCCGTGTGGCCAACGATACGGACACGTGCAGTGCCCACAGGTACATTCTGATGATAAGCCAGGATGTGCTGGCAGTCACCGTGGAGTGTATCGAACTCATCGAATTCATCCGAAATGGGACAGCCTTGTTCCTCTACAAATACTGCCTTTCTGATTTCAAACGCTGTATGTAAATCCTGTTCTGACGTGATTTTTTTGATATTCATGCTTGAATCCTCCCTACTCAGAAAAATGGCTGATCACATATTGTTTAAAGGTCTCAGCAACCGGTGATAAAAACCTGCCTTTTATCCAGGCAATTCCTATGACACGCTGACATTCCGGCCAGCTGACGCGGATTTTGGTGATTTTGCTTTGGTCTAAGCCTTTCAGGTCTGGGAGAATAGATATGCCCAGTCCGGCTGCCACAAAACCTGCGGCAGTAGCTGCTTCTTCTCCTTCAAACATAATGTTCGGCTGTATATTGGCCTTCTCAAACAGCTCATCGACCGTCATCCGAAGCGCGTAGCCTTTTTTCAATAAAATAAAACGCTCCCCGGCAATCTCATTCAGGGTAATGCTTTCGCGACTGGCTAATGGGTGATCATTTGGCACAAATACAAAGAGTTCTTCACTCCACAGCTTGATCCATTGGATCGGATCTTCAGGCTTAATCGAAGCGAGGAGACAGAGGTCCAGATCCCCGGATTTTAATCGTTCAAGCAGCCAATAAGAGTGGTTTTGCTTCAGCTGGAAGGCAATGTTGGGGTATTCCTGCTGAAAGGAGCCGATGAGATCGGGCACGAGCGTGGTGCCTAATGTATGTAAAAAACCGAGAGAGACTACGCCTTGGTCTGGCTTTAATAAGGCTTGGATTTCTTCTTTTCCTTCAGTGTACTCCTTCATCATCGCCTGAACCCGCCGCAAAAAAATGTGTCCGTATTGATTTAAGCTAATGGATCGTCCTTGCCTGTCAAATAGCGGCACACCCAAATGATTTTCCAGCCTGGCGATAGAGCGTGAAAGCGCAGGCTGTGTGATGGAGAGGCTTTTTGCGGCTTTCGTGACGTGCTGCATTCGGGCCAGTGTTTGAAAATATTCAAGTTGTTCCCATTCCAA
>NZ_JAVAXX010000459.1:0-3330 GCF_042709275.1 Bacillus sp. LR_5
CACATTTTCTTCATATAAGCTCTTCCTCTGCATTCAGGGTGAACGCTCGCCGTTCATCCTGTTTTCTATTTTCTGCATTTCTGTGGTACGATGAGTGTATACATACTAAACAATTTCATAAGGAGGAACCCTCATGCATTGTGCAGAGAATTGTATCTTTTGTAAAATTATCGCCGGCGACATTCCATCCGCGAAGGTGTATGAAGATGAACATGTACTTGCCTTTCTTGATATCAGCCAAGTGACAAAAGGCCATACGCTTGTCATTCCGAAAACACATATTGAGAATGTATATGAATTTACAGATGAATTAGCAAAACAATATTTCCATGCTGTTCCAAAAATCGCCCGCGCTATCCGGGATGAATTTGAACCGATCGGCTTAAATACGCTGAACAATAACGGCGAAAAAGCTGGACAATCTGTGTTCCACTACCATATGCATATTATCCCTCGCTACGGAAAAGGAGATGGATTCGGAGCGGTTTGGAAAACGCATGCTGATGATTATAAACCGGAGGATCTGCAGAACATCTCTTCCTCTATCGCAAAACGCCTGGCCTCATCATAAGATGAGGTTATTTTATTTTGTGAACATTTCGCAAACATCCGTCAATTTCTTTTGATAATTCTAATTTTTTATCAAAAAACTGAATTTTTGTGATAGGATAATTGTATTATTTTATACATTAACGTGGAAAACAGGGAGAGATCATAATGGAACGTACAACGAATTTTAACGCAGGTCCTGCAGCGCTGCCACTGGAAGTTCTGCAAAAAGCACAGAAAGAATTTATTGATTTTAACGAATCCGGCATGTCTGTTATGGAGCTTTCCCACCGCAGCAAAGAGTATGAAGCGGTGCACCAAAAAGCGAAAAGCCTCTTAATCGAACTGATGGGCATTCCGGAAGATTACGATATCTTGTTTCTTCAAGGCGGGGCAAGCCTTCAATTCTCAATGCTTCCGATGAACTTTTTAACACCTGAAAAAACCGCACATTTTGTCATGACAGGCGCTTGGTCTGAAAAAGCACTGGCAGAAACGAAACTGTTCGGGAACACGTCTATCACCGCTACAAGTGAAACAGACAATTACAGCTATATTCCTGAGGTTGACCTTACGGATGTAAAAGACGGCGCATATTTACATATCACATCCAACAATACAATTTTCGGCACTCAGTGGCAGGAGTTTCCGAATTCTCCTATTCCGCTCGTAGCCGACATGTCCAGCGATATTTTAAGCAGAAAAATCGATGTGTCCAAATTTGATGTGATCTACGGAGGCGCCCAAAAGAACCTCGGCCCTTCCGGCGTGACTGTAGTCATCATGAAAAAAAACTGGCTGCAAAATGAAAATGCGAACGTCCCAAAAATCCTGAAATATTCCACGCATGTCAAAGCGGATTCACTCTACAACACTCCGCCGACTTTTGCGATTTATATGCTGAGCCTTGTTCTGGAATGGCTCAAGGAAAACGGCGGTGTGGAAGCTGCTGAACAGCGCAATGAACAAAAAGCGCAGGTTCTCTACAGCTGTATTGATGAAAGCAACGGCTTCTATAAAGGACATGCCAGAAAAGACAGCCGCTCACGCATGAATGTCACCTTCACGCTTCGGGATGACGAATTAACGAAAACATTCGTCCAGAAAGCAAAAGATGCGAAGATGATCGGCCTTGGCGGACACCGTTCGGTGGGAGGCTGCCGCGCTTCTATTTATAACGCGGTCTCTCTCGAAGACTGTGAAAAATTAGCTGCGTTCATGAAGAAATTCCAGCAGGAAAATGAGTAAAAAGTCTGGCTATGCAAACCGTCCGTTTGGTATACTGTTTGCATAACACATTCTGTAAAGCCTTCGCAATAAATGATGAGCATATTATTGGAGGGCAAAAAGCTTAGCAGAGGAGAGCATAGTTATGAAAACAAAAGAGTTAGTCATTATGGCTCTGTTTGCCGCAATCGGCGCAGCGCTTCATTCTATTATTCCGCCCTTTTTAGGCGGCATGAAACCAGATATGATGCTGATCATGATGTTCATGGGCATTCTGCTGTTCCCGCGAGTGCAAAATGTACTCGTCATCGGGATCGTGACCGGAATCATTTCCGCGCTTACAACCGCGTTTCCAGCTGGACAGATCCCTAACATCATTGATAAACCCGTATCAGCGTTTCTGTTCTTCTCCCTGTTTCTTTTGTTCAGAAAGAGCCGAAAAACAGGTGCAGCCGCTGTGCTGACAGTGATCGGGACCATCTTATCAGGAATTGTGTTTCTATCGTCAGCTTTATTGATCGTCGGTTTACCGGGCGGTTTCGCCGCATTGTTCGCGGCTGTTGTTCTGCCGGCCGCTGTGCTGAATACAATCTCAATGATCATTATTTATCCGATTGTGCAAACCATTTTAAGGCGTTCAAGCTTTATGGAAGCTGCTAAATAATTGTCACACAAAACCTCTTCCGCTTCCGGGAGAGGTTTTTTTGAACAGAGCGTCCGCAGCATGTCAGCATGTTTTAAGCGAGGAGTTTTGTGAAAAAGATAAGACATAGTGTAAAGGCGGTTCCGGTTGAACAAACAAGCGCTTTCTGCCGGATGACTTTCTTGGGCGGATAAGAAGCAGCCTGGCTGAGAAGTCTGATATAGTAAACAGCGCCTGAAGCGAAGGCAAGGGTGATGCAGGATAACACAATCAAAAAGACAGACAACCTTCTCCCTCCTTTTCACTTAAAAAATATGCTAAAATAAAGCAAGCTATGTATAGAAGTTCAGGCTTTCAACAAAAATGAAAAATGCTGAATGAATCCTATTTGAAGAAAAAGACGGGGTGATTGTAATGGCGAGCGGACGTTCTCTATTAACAGGACTATTCGTAGGCGGCATCATCGGAGGAGCAGCGGTTCTTCTTACTGCACCTTCCTCAGGAAAGCAGCTGCGTGAAAAAATGAAAACCAATTATGATTCTTTTGAAGAAACAATCAAACGCTTAAAGTCAGACGGGCTTGCTTTAAAAGACCAGCTGATCAAAGCGGCAAAAGAAAGCACGGATGTTATTAAAGACGTGGGCGGCGAGCTCCAAACGTCAATTAAAAAATGGCAGGAAGAGATCAAGCCTCACCAGCAGGATCTGCAAAAAGAAATTGCCGATATCGAAGAGAAAATCAGACAGCTGGAGAAAACCTTACAAAACTAATATCCTATTCAAAAGAAAAAAATGCGGGCCAAAAGTGGACCCGTATTTTTTTCGGCCGAAAAACCCTTTCGTCGCAATGGTTTGTGAATTTATTTAAAAATTCTTACATTTTCATCTTTAGTAATCTTGATTTTATTGGA